>CAMJPM010000007.1 GCA_946407725.1 uncultured Lachnospiraceae bacterium | reverse complement strand
ATATGCGCTTCTAGCTCAGTTGGTAGAGCACCTGACTCTTAATCAGGGTGTCCAGGGTTCGAGTCCCTGGAGGCGCACTCGGGGCACTGGTCTTGTGGACGAAAGAGCCATGGGGTCGGTGCTTTAATTATAAATCGTAAGGTGTAGCTCAGTTTGAAAAACGTGCCAGTGGCACATTTTGAGCGCCGTATACGAGCGCTGAGCGCGAATGGCGCCGGGTCTCGCAGCAATTACTTTGGTTTTTACAATTTCATATTTCGAGGTGTGGCTCAGTTTGGTAGAGCGCTACGTTCGGGACGTAGAGGCCGCAAGTTCGAATCTTGTCACCTCGATTCAAAAAGAGTACCTCAAAGGGGTGCTCTTTTTGAATCGATCTGGAAAGAACCAACCTTGCGGCCTCAAGTCCCGGACGTTGGTTTTCAGAACAAACAACCTCCGTGATTTTTGATATGGAAATGCGGCTTAATATTAGCAGTGTAAAACTGAACCAAGTTGGTTCAGAAATTCATGAATCAAAAGTGAAGCAAGATGCTTCAGAATGTCGGAAGGTTATGATGAAGATGCCTTGGAAGATATATTAGAACAACGAATGACCCGATACCTGTTGGAGATCAAATTAATTTTGGATGTGTAAAAAAGCGTAAAATATTGATGAATAGTAAAAATTAAAATAAAATAGTAAAAAAGCGTAAAAAATAGATAAAATACATAAAAAGCGTAAAAAATAGAAAATATCACATAATAACTGTAAAAATAGGAGAGGCTATGGCTGTTAAAATTGATCCATTCACTCTGACACCGGGAGTCGCGGGGAAACCGTATATCGACTGCGGTATAGCAGATGAAATTATAACAAATTTTAAGAGTAGCGAATCGTCAAAATATGTATATAAGATAACAGGGCTCAGGGGCTCTGGGAAGTCTGTAGAATATGGCAAGATTTTGCAGACACTTGAGAAAGAAAAAAATTGGCTTGTCTATCCACTTTCGGCGGAGGGCAATTGTGTAAAAACACTTATTTCATACCTTAGTCAGGAAGATTTTATTAACGGCAAAATGACAGAAACCTCCGTAAAAACGAATGCAACTGCAGAAGGCGGTATTTCAATTATATCCGGAAAGGGAAGCATAGAAGTAACCAAAACTTATGCTGAAAATAATAATTTTTACGATAGGGAGGCGATGCTTGCAAGCATGATTGCCAAGGCGAACAAGAAAAATCGCAATGTCCTCGTTATGATAGATGATATCTCGAGAACGGATAATACAGTAGAACTCCTTTCCATATTGGGAACTATGTTTAACAGAGGCAGACGTGTGTACCTGGTAGTAAGTGGACTTTCAAAGAACATAGAAGAATTTTTTACAATTAATAAGAAAAATCCAAGAAGAGAGGTAATTGCCAAAAGCCTGTCATTTATCAGACGAGGAGAAACAAGAGAAGTGAAGCCGTTGGATAAATTTGATATTGTAAATAACTACGAAAAATACCTTGGTGTGGATTCTATAGAGGCAAAGAGATTATACGATATGACTCTTGGTTATGCTTACGCATATCAAGTGCTTGGATCATTATATTTTAATAAAAAGAGATCAGAAACACTTGAAGATCTGATTTCTGATTATGAGAGAACACTGTTTAAGTCGTATAATCTTGATTGGCCTGAACTGACTGATAGAGAACAGGATTTTATAAGAAGCTATTATAAGGGACAGACTGGAAAAGCAAAAGATACGAAAGCTTACATGTCTAATCCGGATGCTTACAATACATACAGAGACCGCCTCATTGACAAGCATCTCTTTTCTGCAGATAAAAGGGGATACCTTGAACCAAAACTTCCAAGATTTGATAGATTTATAGAAATATGGTGTAACGATTAGTGTCCTGGCACATTCAAATTCAAACTATATTTCCAGGATCTGCTTTTTTTTGCGGTGAATTCTTCTTCGAATTTTAAGAGACTCTGCCTTTCCTCTTTCTGGCGCTCTTTTTCACGCCGCCATAAATATTCATTGTACTTTTCTGTATTGCGATTTTAAGTTATCATAAGCTTAAAAGGGGAATCGTTATGAATACGGATCATATACTAAAAACAGTATCAAAAATATCCGCATCCGCAGGGAATTTTTTCAAAAATAATATTAAAGAATACAGACGGGAAGAAACCGCGCGGAAAAAAGAGGACGATATCATAAAAGCGGCAGCTGCCCTGTGGGAGGCTGAAGTTGAAGATAAAAGGATTGTGGAGCTTTTATGCAAATACTGGGATATCAGCCGAAATGATGCCGGACTGTTCCTTATCCACGGAAAACACAAGGCAGGAAAGCACAAAGCCGGAAAACAAAAGAGCGGAAACAGCTGAAGAGTTTATGAAGCGCGTTTTGTGATGGAGATTATCAGTATTTCAGAAGAGAATATAACCGACTTTATTCCGGTTCTGGGAGAGGATCTGCCAGAGGAAATGAAGCGGGGAATCCCGGGGCTGTTCCTTGTCCGGAGGATGCCCTCCGGGATCCTGATCCCGGCATTCCTTTCCGCCTATGGACCGAATGTAAAAAGGATCTTTTGCATATGATCCGGTATTCCATACAACAGGCACTCGATGCATATTCTCCGGAAACGAAGGTGATGATATACAGAAGGAATGCGTACATAAGGGCGCTTACGGATTTTATTCTGCCAAACCGGACGTCAGGAGAGATATTCTTTGGGATCAGAAATGAACAGATACGACAATTTTAACAAATTTTTAACGGGTTTTATACGGATTTTTGGTATAATAAATGTAACCTTAACTTAAGTGTGTTGAATTATAGGGGGAATAATTATGTCAGAAGCAGCACCAGCCAGCAAGGAACTAAAGGAAGACGTAAAGAAGATAGAAAACGATCCCATATCTTTGGAGCTTGATAATATCATCGGGGAAGACACCGAATCTCCGGATAATGAGATTGAAGGTGAGGTTAAGACGGAAGCGGAGGAAACCGGAGAAACGGATGAAAAAGTGCCTGACATGCAGATAAACGGCGACAGGCTGGAATCGGACGGTGTCTCCGTGGACATACAGGAGGAGATCGCAGGAAGCGGTACGGGCGATGTCTCCGGTATGCAGGTGACGGGAGAGGAAAGGGAAGCAGAGAATTCTTCAGATGTTTTTGGAATGACCACAGGCGCAGCCCGGTTTTCGGGCGGGGACATGGCAGACACCCAGCAGCAGGATGTTGAACAGCAGAACCAGGCTGGTGATGTTTTTGACGAATTACCGGAAACCGGAGCGAAGAAACCCATCGGCAAAGTGAAAAGATTCCTCTTTTCTACCATAATCGGGTTGAAGAAAGCCAAGAAGGGCATCGGGAATTTCTTTAAGAAAAAGCTGCCTAATGCATTTAAGACCGGAGGACAGTATGCAAAGAAAGCATTGATGTATACTCCTGTGGCGCCTCTTATCTCTCTCGTTGACAAGGTGGTCGAGAAAAGGGAGAAGTCCCGTCCCCAGAGGGAAGAAAAAGCCAGGCAGAAGAAGGAAAAGTGGCTTCTGGATCAGGATGAAAAGAGGAAGCAAAAGGAAGAAGAAGAGCGCGTCAAAGAAAAAATGAAGGAGCTTGAGGCAAAGTATGAAGCCGCGCGTAAAGAATATAATAAACTGCATAACACCCTGAGTTACAGAACGGGTAAATTCTTTAGCGGAATGTGGGGCGGCATTAAGAGCGGCGCCTCCTGGATCGGAAATAAAATAAAGACAGGTGCCTCCTGGGTCGGAAATAAGATAAAGAACAGCAAGGTCGGAGTCATTGGCGGGATATTTGCGGCAAAGACCCTTGGCGTAGTAAAGACTGTTGTAAATAATGCCAAGGAAATAATCGGCGGGGCGATAGTCAAGGTTTCATCCGCCATCGACCAGATGAAGGATGAATACGATGAATACTCCTTTGAGGACCGGATGCAGCTGATCACTGAGGAGGAGAACAAAAAAAGACGAAAGGGCTTAGATGTTCCCAAGGAGGATTACCGCACCAGGTATCTGGCTCTGACAGCAGAATTAAAAGGAAAGCTTGCATCCATCAGGAATAATATTAACAGAAGGGAAGAGATCGAAACGGTTCTGGCCGAGCTGGAAAATAATGAGGTCCTTGCTGTGGAAGGTAAAGAGGAAATCAGCCATTATGACTGGATGGATGTAGATTCAATTACCAAAAAAGCCGAGATAGCAAGCACCGTATTTAATTTATTCGGGGAGGCCAAAAGTTTTTTTGACGAAAAAACGGCTTTGCCAAAGGTGGGAGTTATCAGGCTGATATCAGAATTGGGACTGGCCGGTGCAGAGAGCGGCAAAGTGGACAGGTTCAGAAAAAGAAAGAAGTTTATGGATGCCATCGCTTCGACCTCAAAGGATGAACTTATAAAGCGGATGTCAAGATATGCAAAGAGCAATGCCGAGTTACAGGAAATGGAGTCAGGCTTTAACGTAGCCATCAATCTGTTAAATGCCGGCAAGGGGCTGGGAGAAGCGACAGGTATGGCTCCATTAGCCCAGGGGCTTGGTGCCATCAGTAGTATTGCTACCGGTGTAAAGATGCTGGCTACATCCTCAAAGAAACGTTCCAATGTAAAAAGCGGCATCAAGGATATGCTGGGCGGCAGGGAAGGCTACTATTCCCTTAAGGCAAAATACAAGATGCATGCGCCGGAGATGCGGAGAGCTGTGCGTGATGCCCTTGGAGTGGCTACCAGTGAAGATGCCGTGACGGCTGACAAGTGGGAATTGTCCCATCTTATGAGTGAGCGTTCAAAATCAGGGGATTCTGGTATCGAGATGGAGCGTATGGTGGCAGAGGCCGGCGGCTCCAGCGAAAAACACTTTGATGCCCTTCAGGGTGCAGGCGCAAAAGTAAAGCGCAGAAATGTCGACAGGCGTAAGCGTATGGTTGCTTAACGCTTTTGAATTAACTGATCAGATGGCTTATAGAAAGCAGAAATGCGGGGCATTGACATCATATAGGTCTTAAAAAAAAATACTTTCAAAGCAGTACGGATAAATGAAGGAAACAGGGAAGCCTTTCTGCCTGCGGTGGACTCTCTGTCGCTTGCGGTCTGCGACATCTGCCTGGGAGCTTATGAAACAGGGACAAACAGAGCCTGCGGCATGCTTGCGGCGGAGTCAGCAGATAATCCGCAGACCGGGCGGATGTCTTAAACCCTCTCCTGCAGCGTTTCCTTGATATGAAGATCACACCCGAGATGCTGACTCCGTCATATTATCTCAGGCATATACATGAAATGCAGAATATCAACCAGGCAATGACCTTATATCAGAATGTCTTTAAGAGTGACAGGGTGAATGCAGGTTCTTGTGCGGGCCAGCTTATGATGGCCCTTGGGATAGGGGATAACGGAAAAAGAAATTTCAAAGCCAACATTCAAAAGGTCCTGGACAATGAACCCATGTTTCAGATGGTCATCGACAACCTGAATAGCATAAAGGACGGTCAGAATAAGCTGAAGATCAGGGAATACAGCCCCGGAATGAAGATAGTACCAGGCGTAAAATATTATTCCATGTCAAAGATGGAAGGCATGCCGGATGACTGCATGATCGTATCTGACAGCGCAAGCCTTGCGATCATGCAGTCTCTTGCAGGCCTGAATGAACAGTTCAGCGATTATTTTCAAAAATAATATTAAAGAATACAGACGGAAGAACCGCGCGAAAAAAGAGGACGATATCATAAAAGCGGCAGCAGCCCTGTGGGAGGCTGAAGTTGAAGATAAAAGGATTGTGGAGCTTTTATGCAAATACTGGGATATCAGCCGAAATGATGCCGGACTGTTCCTTATCCACGGAAAGCACAAAGCCGGAAAACAAAAGGGCGGGAAACCCGGTGCTGCACAGGCACGTCACCGATGAGCACACTTGTCTGCGGCATGTACAAATTATGAATAAGAAGATCTCTCTGGAGGAACTGATAAAAGGAAAAAAATTCACCGGATATCCCGAAGAAGCAGAATATATATTCGGATTGATAAGAAACGGAAATATTAGCCCGGTGAAGGCATCCGGTACCAACGGGAAAAGCCCTGCACTTTATAACCGGTACTGGCTGCATGAAGAGGAAGAGGATGATACACAGATCTTAAACGAGATCAATTTTAAGCTGGATCCGGGAATACAGACGGATTATTACAAAAACCATACCGATGTGTACAGGAGAGAAAGGGAGCTTGTGCTCTCATTAAGCCGGTGGCTCTGTGACCGGGAAAAGTATGCCGTAACCATATCTGTCAATGAACGGAGCTTTGAAATATGGGGCAGGGAAAAGTTTTTGTCAGGACAGAGGATTGAGGGTGTCAGTGCAGCAGATATATTAAGGCACTGCGGGGTATCGGCGGACAAACTGAATATATATCAGACAGCCGAGCCCTTTGCGTATTATACCCACTCGGCAGAGGTTCCCCAGAATATCCTGATCCTTGAAAACCTTGATCCGTATTTCGGTTTGAGGAAATACCTTCTGGAGACCGGAGGAGAGATCTTCGGGGTCAGAATTTCTTCCCTGGTATATGGAGGCGGAAAGAGGATAGTAAGGAGTTTCGGGGATTTTGAACTTTCTGCAGAGCCTTACCTTTTGGATAAGGGAAATATTTTTTATTATGCCGGGGATCTGGATTACGAAGGTATCGGCATATATGAAAGCCTGGCGGAAAAGGTTGGAGAAAGCCTGAAAATACAGCCTTTTACGGCATATTATGAAAAAATGCTTGAGAAGGCAGAAAAACGGACTTCACTTGCAAAGATGAAAGAAGGACAGAATCCCGTTAAGGGAGAAAGGTTTTTCGGCTGTTTTCCGGCGACAGAGTCCGTAAAGATCAGGAATCTTTTATCAGACGGATACTATATTCCCCAGGAAATATTGAATATATGCGACTATTCGGGATCCGAAAGATCCTGAATAGTTACCTACGGAAATTGATTATGCAATATGAATTCTTGAAAAAGTTTCCCCAGCGAATGAAAAATGCGGGACTTTATGCGCTTCTGACACAGAATATCGTATACAAAGTCCAGAAATGGAAGGATTATCATGTTACAGGCTCTGATGAACAGATAAACCTTGTGTTTGCTGTTCTTTTATTCCTCATGGAGAATTCACTTAAGGATCAGCCATGTACCGTGGATGACATAGCGGTTTTCATTGATAATATCGGCACCTCCGACTTTAACTGGGGACTGAGCTTTGATGAAAGCAGAGAACTGGCTGATTTTGTGGTAAACAGTGTGTTATCTAATGATGGCGTGCAGATGGAGTTTACAGGGTATGATTTTGAGGAAAAAACCTATGGAACAATACCCATTAGATACGTGACAAATGAGGTGGTATATTTCGAGGGGGAGGTAAAGCGTACATCCTACCATCTGACGGATGACGGCTACAGCCTCCTTTTATCAACACTTGAAATAGAGAGCAATATGCGCCTTACCATTCAGGAGCTTCTGTTCCAGATGCAGATGGAAAAACGGGATTATGACAGAGCCGTGGATACGGTAAAGGAGATTTTTGACACCATGAGACGTCAGATCCAGCGTATACGGGAGGCAATGGTCAGGATAAGAAGGAATGTATTAAATTATTCCGTAGCTGAATACGATACCATAATCCATGATAACCTGGAATCCATAAAGGAAACGGGAAAGAAATTTGAAGCTTTCAGGGAGTTGACGGCAAAAAGACGCTCAGAGATCGATTCCATAAGAATAAATGACAGGGTCTTAACTGACGACGAGATAAAGAATCTCAAAGATCTGGGGATAATAGGAAGCTATCTCGACCGGGTTTTAGAGGAGCATCAGAAAATACTGAACAGTCATTTTGAGTTAAAGGATCTCTATTCCAGAGAACTGGAAAACATGGCACAGGTTAAACAGATAAAGAGATTTTCCCTTCGGGAGAAAATATATGAGCCGGTACTTAAAAATCCCGGATTACTTAATAATATGGATTTCATTTTTGCGCCGTTATTTAAGAATGATCCGGAGAAAAGCTATAATCTTCTGACGGCTTCAGCTTTGCAAAGACCCATGAGGAGCCGCAGGGAAGAAGATGAAACCGAGGAAGTGGATTTTGATGAGGAAGCCTGGGAAAGAGAGCAGGAGCGCCTGAGGGAAGAAAAGAGAAAGAAGTATGAGAGCTCCCTGTCCTTTATCCTTAAAACAGCTTTGGAAATGCAGAGCGTAAAGCTTTCTGATCTGAAGAAGATAACGGATGAGGATCCGGAAAAAAGGAAAAAACTGATTCCGGAAATAGATGTTTTTAAAGAAGTGATGGTGGAGTTATTAAAAAGCGCCGAGCTTGATATTGAAAAACTGCGGCAGGAACGGAGCATGTATCTCACAGAAGCGGATGAAACCTTTGAACCAAATGTGATGATCCTGGAAATACTGGATAAAATGCCCCAGGGCAGCAGCGTAAGTCATATAAGTATTTCAAAATACGGAAAAGAAAAGGTAATATTTGAAAATATCGAGAACGCTTTTGGCAGACTTAAAGCCATAAGATGCTCAGAAGTCAGAATAGCTGTGGAAAAGAAGGAGGACGCTTGCCTGCGGCAAGGTACAACAAATGGCATACGAAATAGATGAGATCAGATGCAGCCAGGAGATATTTTACCATCTCCTTAAATACAGGGAATTAAGGGAAGATGACGAGAGAAACCTGTACAGACAGTATGCGGAAAATGAAAATATCCAGACTCTCGTGAAGAACCAGGGAGAAGCGGCAGAATCGGATGTTGAGAGATATTCTGACGTGATCTACCTTATCCCGAGGGAGGGAAACTCCTGCCTGGGTTATACAAAGACACAGCTTAAATCGATCCTGTGCAGATCAGGAGCTACGGACAGGGATTATTATCTTTCACAGTTTGTGATCCTTACTCTCTTAATGGAATTCTACGACGGTCAGGGGGCCAGCAGCAAAACCAGGAATTTTATCCGTATGGGAGATCTGCAGAACAGGGTGTCGGAGAGACTGAGTGAGGGAGCACAGGAATACAGCGAGGAGGATGAAGAAAGGGAAGGAATAGCTTTTTCCGATATGAGAGAGGCCTATGAGGCTCTGAAATCGGATGAAAGCGGGAAAAAGTACAAGACCACAAAAGAGGGATTCATACATAACATCGTAGTCTTTCTCCAGAAGCAGGGACTTATAGAGTACGTGGAGAAGGATGAGATCATTCTTACCACTAAAAAACTGGACCAGTTTATGGATTTCAATGTACTGAACGAAAACAATTACTCCAGAGTGGAGAGATTGTTAAGGGAGCTTGACCGGAAAACTGAAGGCGAAAAGGAATAATAATGGGAACTATTAACAGCATACGTCTTATTAATATAAACTACAACAACGGCGGCATAAAGATAAGCGATGAAACCCTGTATATGAATGGCATCAATACCCTTGTTTCCCTTCAGAACGGAGGAGGGAAGTCCGTGCTTGTCCAGCTTTTAACCTCGCCTTTTGTCCATAAGGCATACAGAAGGGCAAGAGACAGAAGCTTTGAGGGATATTTCACCGGAACCAAACCTTCGTTTATCCTTGTAGAGTGGACCCTGGGCGGCAGCCATAAGATGATGAACGGCTTTATGGTTCACCGCCGTCCCGAGGAAACGTCGGATGAGGGAGAGGACAGGGATGTGCTGGATATCATAGGTATTGTCAGTGAGTACAGTGAAGCCTGTCCGTGGGACATTAATAACCTTCAGGTGGTTGAAAAGAGCCGGAAGGAAGTGACCTTAAAAAGCTTTGTTAACTGCAAGCAGCTTTTCGAGAGCTTTAAGAAAGACCGGAGCGCAAAATTTTTTATGTATGATATGGGGCAGGGAGCGCAGCAGAGGCAGTATTTTGAGAAATTAAAGGAATACAAGGTAGATTTCAGGGAATGGGAAAACATAATAAAAAAGGTCAATCAGAAGGAAGGGGGACTGGCGGATCTTTTCTCCGACTGTAAGGACGAGAAGGGGCTTACGGAAAAGTGGCTTCTGGATGCCGTAGAAAAGAAGCTTGATCCTGACGGCGGCAGGATCAGGGATTTCGGAAGGATAATTAAACAGCACTCGGTCCAGTGCTATGAAAATGAGGATAAGATAAAAAGAAGGGAAGACATCAGGTTTTTCCGGGAAAAAGTCGCCCCTGACAGTGAAACACCGGAAAACACCGGAATAAAAGCCCTTGCAGAAAAACTGAAGAATACTGACCTTGATATCCGGGAACAGGAAAACCGTCTGGTCTGTTTCCTTGAAGAGATCCGGGAGCTTTCCGGGAAAACAGAGTCCGCTATGGAGATAAAGCAGGGGGAAATAGACGGGAATTATATAAAAGAAGAACGTCTGAAATATGAAAAATACTCCAGGGAGATCCATGAGCTCATAAAAGAAAAGGAAGAGCTGGAGGGCAGCCTGCTGATAACATCTCTTGAGATCAAGGATCTGAAAAGTGAATTTGAAAAAAGGGAAAAGAACATACGTCTTCTTGAAACGAGAAGGGTATTTGACGAAAAGCAGGAAGAGTACCGGATAAGAGAAAAGCTGCGTTCGGATCTTGACGTGGCAAGAAAGGAGAATGAGGATCTGAAGCCCAGAAGAGAGGAGCTGGGAAAAACACTTCACGGTTTTTACCTGAAAAAGACGGATGATCTCATAAAAAAGCTTTCTGCCACAGAGGAAAAGATCAGTAGACTGAAGGGAGAAGAGCGGGAAAAATCCGAAAACCTGACCGCGATAGATGAGGAGACCGGAAAACTTCAGAAGGAAGCGGGAAAGCTGCAGGCTGACATCGAATCCTTTAACAGGGATGAAGAGGCCTACCAGAAAGTGTACGGAATAACCTTTACCAGAAATATTCTCGGAAAATATGAGGACGGTGCCCTGTACTCGGAGGAAGAAGGGCTTTCGGCAGAAAAGAAGGAGAATGACAGCAAACGAAAAGCCGCAAAAGAGAGAAAGCAGAAGGCGGAAATACGCGAAAAGAAGCTGGAAAGCGATCTGTCAGAAAAGAGAATACTGCGAAACGACCTCCTCCATAAAAAAGAAAACCTCCACAGGGAAATGAAGGAACTGGACAGGCAGAAAAAAGAGAGACTGGAGGCCTGTGTATTTGCGGGATTAAGTGAGGAATATCTCTATGACAGGGAGAGCATATTGCGTGCTTTTGAAGTGAAAGTCGAGATGACAGAGGGGGACATACGGTTACTGCAGGAAAAGGAGAACAGGATACGCAGGGAAAAAGAAGCACTGGAAAGCGGACGGATAGCGGAGATCCCGTCCAACATCACAGAAGGTTTCGGAAAACTGGGAATAGATCTGACCTTCGGAATGGAGTGGCTCCTTAAAAATGACAGACCCCTGAAGTATAATCTGGAGCTTGTAAGGAAAAATCCTTTTTTACCCTATTCTCTGATAATAAGCGATAAGGAACTGGAAAGATTAAAAAAAGCAGATGAACCTGTTTTTACTGAAATGCCCCTTCCGCTTATTTTGAGGCAGGATCTGGAAAAAGGAGTAACAGATTTAAGTGATCCGGATAACCCTGTGGTGGAAACGGAAAAGATCAGGTTTTATGTCAGGTTCAATGAAAACCTGCTTGATCCGGACAAGCTTAAGGAAATGATCGACGGATGTGCTGCCGGGCTGAAAGAGCTTAAGGAAAGCATAGAAATACGTAAAAAGGAAAAGAATGAATTTATCAGATACAGGGAAACCGTCAGATCCGAAAGCCTGACGGGGGAGCTGGTGGAAAAGACAACTTCTGAACTGAAAATGACGGAAGAGGAGATCGACGACGCTGAAAAAGAGATTTCCTCTATTGAGGCGCTGAAAGAAGAGAACAGCAGTACTATTGAGGAAGCACAAAAGGAAATTGAAGAAGCGGAGAAAAAAGATATTTTCCTGAATGAGCGTTTAAGAAGGCTTAAAGATCTGATCCGGGGATATGAGCGTTATCTTACAAGCCTTGATAAAAAATACATGACGGAGAAGGAATTAAACAGGCTTTCTGACCGTAAAAAGCTGATGCTGGAAAGGCTTGACAGGATCCGGGAAGAAGCGGATGCAAAGAAAAGGGAGGCGGAGAGCTTCAGGCATACAAAGGCGGATCTGGAGAAAAAACTGCTGCTATATGCCGGCTACAGCGTTCCTGCGGAGGATGCCGTATTGCCGGATGAAGAGATGAAAACGGCAATGGAAGCAGAATATGAGGCTATAATTGAGAAATTCTCCGGTGAGATCAGACAGCTTGAAAAAGAATTCTCTGAACAGGAAAAGCGCTACCGGAGAGTGGAGAATCATCTCCTGCAGCTCTACCGTAAAAATGAGCTGAATGACGGGGATCTTAAAGATGTGATCTTCTCCGGGGAAGAGCTTGACAGGGAACAGGGAGCTGTGTCCCGTATATCGGAAAAAATAACCCTTAAAGAAGACCAGTATCACAGGGAAGACAAGGAGATCTCTGTTAAAGGCGCCTACATCGGTGAGAGAATAAAGAGGATGAAGGAGGAGACAGGTCAGGAAGAGGTTCTAAACCCGGAGGAAATACCTGATAAGGACTTTAATGAAGAACTGGCGGTTTTAAGGCATGAGAGGGCAAATTACGAAAAAGAGTTAAAGGATCTGGACAAAAGACAGAAGGTGTACAGGGAGCTTATCAATTCTCTTGACGAATACGACGGAACAGAAAAGTCAGAAGAAATAATTTTTGACGAGGATTTCTCTGTTATGGACGCCGGAAAACTCCATGAATTCAGGGGTATTATGCGCAGGGACATGAAGCGTTTAATTGATGAACGCCAGAAACGGCGGAACAGGCTTTCCGATGCAATTAATGACCTTATTCTGCTTCCGGTTTTCAGGGATGATTTCTACAGAAAACCGCTGGAGGCCATGTTCCGGACTGTTGATTCCCCGGAGGAAGTGCTGCGGCATATCGGGATCACCCTTCAGTCCTATGATGACCTCATGGCAAAGATAGAGGTTGATCTGTCTGTTATCGAAGATGAGAGAAAGAGCATACAGAATGAGCTTCTGGATTACATCAGGGATATTAACGGTGAGCTTGATAAGATTGACAGCAATTCGGCCATTCCGGTCCGTAATAAGACCATAAAAATGCTTACGATTTCCATACCATCCTTTCCGGAGAACGAGGAAATATACAGGATACGGATAAAGGATTATCTGGAGGTTCTTGTTAAGCATTGTATGGAGCTATGCAGGCACAATCAGAATATGGATGAGTACACGGGAACTAAGGTCAATGTCCGGGAGCTTTATGACACGGTGATCGGAATTAACAATGTTCATATCCGGCTTTATAAAATAGAGAGAGAGCGGGAGTATCCCATATCCTGGGCTGAGGTCTCGAAAAACTCCGGCGGAGAAGGATTCCTGTCATCTTTTGTTATCCTGTCAAGCCTTCTACACTATATGAGGAGAGATGAGAATGATCTTTTCGCAGACCGCAACGAAGGAAAAGTATTATTAATGGATAATCCCTTCGGAGTAACTTATTCGGAGCACCTGTTGAAACCCCTTATGGAGCTTGCGGCAAAGAACAATACGCAGCTTATCTGTTTTTCCGGGCTTGGCGGAGATGCCATTTATGGCAGATTTGACAATATTTATGTGCTGAATCTGATTGCAGCGGGCTTAAAGAACGGAGTACAGTATTTACGTTCCGAGCATATCAGGGGAAGTGAACCGGAAGTGATAGTAGCCTCCCACATAGAGGTTTTAGAGCAGATGACCTTGTTTTAAGCGGGATCCGGTCCGGCACCGGAGGCTGATATCCCAGGTATGTGTCATGGGATGCGGATGCTCGTGAGAATTTGACATTATACCCTTAAAACAGTAATATATAAGGTTATGAAGATGTTTTTCAATAAGGATAGTTTCTTATAAGGATCAGGATATATTGAAGGAAAAAGCGATCAGACACGTTTTTCTGGTTGGAGCAAAAGGATTGGGTTTTTACGGGGGTTTTGAGACCTTTGTTCATAAGCTCACTGAGTATCACCAGTACAACGATAAAATAAAATATCATGTCTGCTGCAAGGCGAACGGCGAGGGATCAACAGCCAGGTCCAGGCTGGAGGGTATCCGCTACATAAGTGCCGATGAATTCGAGTATCATCATGCCCGCTGTTACAGCATCAAGGTTTTGGAGATAGGACCGGCTCAGGCTTATTTTTATGATGTGGCAGCAATGAATAAGTGTATATCGGTCATGGAGCGTGAGAGGATAAAAAATGCGGTGGTCTATGTATTGGGATGCCGCATAGGGCCAGCTTTCAACGGCCTTGTGGACAGGATACATGCCCTTGGAGGAGAGGTGTATGTGAATCCCGACGGGCATGAATGGCTCCGTCAGAAGTGGTCAGCACCGGTAAGGGCCTACTGGAAGTTCAGTGAGAGCATTATGGTTAAGAAAGCCGACATGGTCATCTGTGATTCGGTGAATATAGAGAAGTATATCCACGAAGTCTACGATTCTCCTTCAAAGAGGATAAAAACCTCCTTCATAGCCTACGGAAGTGAGATAAAAGAAGGGCTGAAAACTGATGACCGCAAGTTTCTGACATGGCTTAAGGATAATAACCTGGAAAAGAGCGATTATTATCTTTCCGTAGGCAGATTTGTACCGGAAAACAACTATGAGACCATGATCCGTGAATTCATGAGGAGCAGCAGTAAAAAGAAGTTCATCATGATAACCACGGACAACGACGGACTGTACAGAAAACTAGAGAATAAGCTGGGATTCAGCAGAGATGGCCGGATCAAGTTCATCGGTACCATATATGACCAGGAGCTGCTTTCCAGAATACGTGAAAACGCATATGCATACATACACGGCCATGAGGTAGGAGGCACGAACCCGTCGCTCCTTGAATCCCTTGGCAGCACGAATCTGAACCTGGTCTGTGATGTTAGTTTTAATCGTGAAGTATCAGGCGATGCGGCTCTCTATTGGAAAAAGAAAGAGGGCAGCCTTTCAGCTCTTATTGATGAAACAGATGCTCTTCCGCAGAGTGAGATAGATCGACTTTCCTCTCTTGCAAAGAGCAGGATCAGGGAAAAATACAGCTGGCCCATCATCTGTGACAGATATGAAAAGGTGTTTCTGGGAGAATAAACGTATAAATGGGGGAATTGACGGATTCTGTAAAGATACGCATAAGCAGCTTTAAGACGGCAGGGGCAAACAGATAATAATGGGAACATACCTTAATCCGGGGAAAAACTCCTTTATGGAGGCTTTAAATTCAGAAATATTTGTTGATAAAACAGATATGATCCTGTATTTGAACAGTATTCTTGAAACAGACCAGAAATATGTGTGTGTGTCCCGCCCCAGAAGATTTGGCAAGACTGTTGCTGCAAGGATGATAAGTGCGTATTATGACCGGGAGGCAGACAGCGGGGTTCTTTTTGAAAGGTGTAATATAGCTAAGGATCCGGAATGGAATGCCCATCTTGGAAGATTTGACGTGATAAGGCTTGTCATGACGGATTTCTTCAATGGCAGCCGTTCTGTTGAAAAAGCTATATCCATCCTTAAAAAACGTATTATTGATGAATTGGTTGAAACATACCCTGGCACAAAGTTTGATAAAGATGATTTTTTTTACAGTATAGACAGGTTTTACAGGAGAACAAATACCCGTTTTGTGATCATCATTGATGAGTGGGACTCTATTTTCCGTGAATACAGGGATGACAGGGAGGGACATAGGAAATATCTGGATTTTCTGCGTGATTGGCTGAAGGATAAGGAATATATAGCATTCGCATATATGACGGGTATACTTCCGATAAAGAAATACGGAAAGCACTCTGCGCTTAATATGTTCCGTGAGTTCTCCATGGTACAGCCGCAGCAGATGGCCCGGTATATGGGGTTTACCGCCGAAGAGGTAAAGGATCTCTGTCTGGAGAGAAAACTGAATTATGATGCTTTTAAATACTGGTACGACGGATACAGGTTGTCCAACAGGGAGACAGAAGAATTGCTTCCGGACGGGGTTTCTGCCGACAGGGAATCTTACCGCGAATATGAGGTATACAGTCCGTATTCTGTTGTTCTTGCAGCAATCAGCAGGCAGTTTAATAATTACTGGAACCAGACGGAGACGTATGAGGCTCTTCGGCAATATATAGACTGGAATTTTGACGGATTGAGGGAATACGTTGCGGTTTTGATGGACGGCGGCAGGAGATCAATAGATATTACCGGTTATCAGAATGACATGACAACATTTAACAGCAGGGATGAGATACTTACCTTGCTGATACATCTGGGTTATCTCGGATATGACAGTGGTACAAAAGAGGTTTTTATTCCAAATAAAGAAGTACTTGATGTGTTTAAGACATCTACCAGATCCCGGGACTGGAACATGACTTTCCGTGCTCTTGATAATTCGCGGAAACTTCTTGAAGCAACCTGGGCATGTGATGAAGAAACTGTCGCAGAGCTTATAGAAGCTGCCCATGACAAAGCCGGAAACAGAACCTACAATAGTGAAGCCGGATTAAGCTGCGCCATACAGCTCGCTTATTACCGTGCGCAGGACTATTACACCATTATCCCGGAGCTTGATACCGGCCGCGGCTATGCCGATCTGGCATTTATCCCAAAGATTCCCGACAAACCGGCTCTCCTTGTTGAACTTAAATATGAAAAAAATGCGAAAACTGCAATATCGCAGATCCAGAGTCAGAAATATCCAGAAAGACTTGAACATTACAAGGGTAATCTGATCCTTGTAGGGATAAACTACGATAAAGAGATCAGGAATGATGAACCTCTGTATAAGCATCACAGCTGCATGATAGAGAGGGCGTAGGACAAGGTGCGTATTTTACACTATTCATTGGGATTTCCCCCATTCAGATCCGGAGGAATGACAAAGTTCTGTCTTGATCTTATAAAAGAACAGATCAGAAGTGGCTGTAAAGCAGCCATGATCTGGCCCGGACAGATGGGTTTCTTCATTAAAAGGACCACTGTACGAAACAGGGGAACAGTTATCTATTCCGGATGTGATATCCAAAGCTTTGAGATCATTAACCCTCTTCCGGTTTCTTTGGATGAGGGTATCCTTGAAACCGGGCCTTTTCTTTTCAAGGGAAGTGCTGAAGTTTACAATGAATTCCTTTCACAGTTCCAGCCGGATGTCCTCCATATCCATACATTTATGGGATTGCATATCAGCTTTTTAAGAGAAGCCAAAAAAATGGGCATAAAACTGGTGTTTTCTGCTCACGATTTTTTCCCCGTTTGTTCAAAGATTACACTTTTTAAGGGAGACGATATTTGTAAAACTGCTGACAATTGCAGGGATTGTCCGGCTTGTAACAGTACAGCTCTCAGCATAAAAAAAATAACTCTTATGCAGTCTCCGCTTTACCGGTCATTAAAAAATACTGATATAGTAAAAAAACTCAGAAAGCGTCATAGAGACAATTTTTTATCGAATGAGTATCAAATGTCAGATTTCTCAAAAAAAGATACAGCAGAAGAATACTTAAGCCTTAGAAGACACTATGGATCAATGCTTGATTTGATGGACTGTATTCATTTTAACAGTGATCTGACTAAAAGTATCTATGATAAATATTTTAAGATAAAAAATGGCTGCACTATTCATATTTCCCACGGGAACATTTCCGATAATAAAAGGATAAAAGATTACTCAGGAGACACAATAAGATTTCGTTATATGGGACCTTACGGAAAAGCAAAGGGATTTATTCAGTTGAAAAATGCCATGGACAGGCTGTGGAAAGTGAGACAGGATTTTTCTTTGGATATTCATTTTGATCCTCCCGAAAAATCTCCGTATATGATAGTTAATGAGAGATATGGCTATGAAGATCTGAAAGAATTGTTTAATAATACTGACGCCTGTATAATACCCAGTGTGGGGTATGAGACTTTTGGTTATACTGTTCTTGAACCACTTAGTTATGGTGTCCCAGTTATCGTTACAGACAGGGTCGGTGCGAAAGAAATATTGGCAGACAGTGCAGGAATTGTGGTAGACAATGCAGATAATAAAGGACTGTTTGAAACGCTTAGAAAAATAGACAGGGTAAAGCTTTCAGAAATGAACAGAGCAATAGTCAGGAGTCAGACGATCACAGTCATGGAGGATGTTTCCAAAAAGATAGCCGATGATTGCTATTGTTCATAAGAGGATTGCCGGATATTTCAAAGAATGGTTATGAAAGATAAGATTGATATAGTCATTACCTGGGTGGATGGGAATGATCCGGAATGGCTGAAGGAAAGAAAACTATATGAAATAAAAGAGAACGGGGCAGATGGTTCCGGAAAAGGTGAAGTCCGGTTTCGGGATTGGGATAATCTTCGCTACGTTTTCAGAGGAATTGAAAGGTTTATGCCTTGGGTTCATAAAGTTTATTTTGTTACTTGGGGTCACCTTCCGAAGTGGCTGAATACTGATGAAGAGAAGCTTGTTATTGTTAAGCATAGCGATTTTATTCCTGAAAAATACCTTCCGACATTTAATTCAAACACTATAGATTTAAATCTGTTTCGTATTAAAGGTCTTGAAGAACAGTATATTTATTTCAATGATGACATGTTTGTCATTAAGCCGGTAAGACCGGAGGATTTTTTTGTGAATGGAAGGCCTAAGGATATGGCCTGCATCAGTCCCCAGCCGATAGTCCGGGATTCCATAAGAAATATTGAGCTTAATAATCTTGAAATCATCAACGATCATTTTTCGATACATGATATACGAAACAATAAAAGGAAATGGCTTAATCTCTATAACTATGGATCATTTGCTTTCCGAACGTTCCTTTTTATGAGATTTGGTACCATAATCGGAATCTTTGAACCCCATATTCCCGTTTCTCATTTAAGATCCACTTATGAAAAGCTTTGGAATTTGGAATATAAGGAGTTTAACTCCACTTGTATGAATAAGATCAGGACAAAGCTGGATATCAACGACTGGCTTGCTCGGTCATGGCAGTTATTAAGCGGGGAATTTGAACCTAGGAGCAGATATTTCGGTAAACTAGTAAGTGCATCCGATATTCAGGGGGTGAGAGAGATCCTTTGGAGATCAAAATACAAAATGGTTTGTATCAACGATGATGATTCTGTTTCAGCAGAATCATTTAAAAAGATGAAGGAAGAAGTAAACAGTGAACTTGAAAAGCTTCTGACGGATAAATGTGGGTTTGAAAAGTGATGACCGGGGTTAGTGATATGGGAAAAATACTGACGGTTTCCATAGCTGCGTATAATGTTGAACAGTATATTGAGAAAGCCCTGAAATCTCTCATATGCAGCAGAATGGACAGGCTTGAAGTATTGATCATTGACGATGGGTCTACGGACCGTACTTTTTCCATTGCCAGGGAATATGAGTATCGTTATCCGGATACCTTTCACGCGATCCATAAAGAAAACGGGGGATATGGTTCTACAATAAATCATTCTGTTGGTATCGCCACAGGAAAGTACTTTAAGCAGCTGGATGCCGACGACTGGTTTGATACAGGTAATCTGGACACTTTTATTGATTATCTGGAGCATAACAACTCCGATCTGGTGTTATCTCCTTTTTACACGTATTTTTCATTTGATGGACATCATGAACTCAATAGCAGACATGCGCAGATAAATGCCGAAGCAGAGAGAATAGAAGATGTGAGTATTGATGAGCGGATAATGATGCACGAACTGTCAATAAAAACATCGGTATTGAAAGACAATGATATCAGGATCACTGAAAACTGCTTTTATACGGACAATGAATATGTGTTTGAGCCGATCATGAAAAGCAGTACAATTTCCCGGTATGATAAGCCCGTTTATTGCTACTGTGTCGGATCAAACGGACAAAGTGTCAGCATTGAGTCTATAATAAAGCATTATCCTGATATAAAAAAGGTTGCATATAAACTTTACGGATTGTATTACACATACTTGAGATCGGGTGAATTTACTGACAAAGGAAAGAATAATATCCTTAAGGGGCTTATCATATACGTTACTATAGGGTTGTATTCTTATTATCTGGCATCCGGAAAACCTGAAACATACTATAGTGAGTTAAAAGAAATCGACAAAGATATAAAAACAAAATATCCTGAAATTTACAGAATGACTTATATAAGTAAAAGAGTAATACTTCTCCGGCTATCCTGTTTTTTACTGGCACCGATCATCAGTAGAAAGGTAACATCGGAGATTTCTTGCAGGTTTAATAAAACCGGTCAGTAGTAAAAATATCACATAAGACTGGGCGTGATAATGACAGTTGGATTTTCTATTCTGAACTATAATACTGCGGACTTAACGATCAAGCTTGCTACTACCGTAAGTGATTATGCGATGGTAGATTATGTGATAGTCGTTGATAATGCATCATCGGATGATTCCTGGGAAAAGCTCAGCAGAATCGCATCTGATAGAATCATAGTTGTTGAAACAGGAAACAACGGGGGTTATTCTTCCGGAAATAATTTCGGAGCCCGGGTCGCAGAGACATTAAATATTGATGTTCTTTTTATTTCAAATCCCGATGTCTGGATCGAGGAGGAAAACTTAAATACTGTCATCAGGAATTTTGATAGATCGGATTATTCCCTGTTAACCGGCATTGAGATCAGATCGGATGGTTCAGTAGCTTTGCCGGTGATTTGCCATAGAAATACTTATTCTGAGGATCTGTTGGATTGTTTTTTCTTTGGAAGAAAACTTCTTGGATCAAAGCATTCAAGGGATAGTCTTGTGCCGGATAAGATCAGAGAAATTGAGTTGTTCAGAGGTTCATTTTTTGGGATCAGGTTGCAGGATTTTCTTAGTGTAGGCGGATTTGATGAAAAAGTGTTTTTGTATTGTGAAGAAAGGATACTGTCAAAAAAGCTCGATTCAGCTCAAAAAAAGATGGGACTGCTGCCGGATTGTAAATATCATCATTTACATTCTCTGAGTATTGATTCAGTTTATGGGAAAAGACGGTTTAGGAAAATAAAACAGCTGTTTATTTCAAGGCTTTTCTATAATCGATATTACAATAAAGTAAATTTATTCCAGTATCTAATATTACAAATTGCCATGACCATATCATTGGCAGAGTATGGTGTTGTTGATGGACTCGATATGATCAAACACATTATACATAGAAGGAGTTATTGAGTTATGCTCCAGGATCTAATTTAGTTTTACTACCACAACATCATCTACAGGCATGATATAACCATCATTTGGATAAGAGGGCATGGACTTTACTACATCTAAGGATGCAAGATCCTCATACATCTTATTGGACACGTTAAGAGGTACATGCAGATAGACATTATAAAATGAGTGATATGACAGTTTCATACAGTCTTTACCAAGAGAAAAAGCCCCGATCTTAGCATAGGAATTAGCTTTGTTGTAATTAGGATTGACTACAAAAGAACCATTATCTGCAGGCCTTCCGACAAAGAAAAGAGTGGATCCATAGAAACCCTGATCTTTTAAGTCGTCAAGAATTTCAAGAGCCATGACTTCAGTGGCCTTTCTTCCTTCCAGCATTGCGTTTTGGTCGATCTGTATCTGGAGAATCCCGCCATATAGAAGAATAAAGCTTATTATTCCAATGATAATTGAAATGATTTTGTTGATTTTCAAGTATTCATTATCCAGAAGCAGAATGGAAATTGAAAAGAAAACGGAAAGACCGGCAGTTGTTTGAAGAGAAAAGTCTGCATTGGGAGCGATGACAAGAGCAGCGTTGCAGGCAATGGGAAGAAGTAGAACTACAATACAGTACAAAATAAACATCCTATGGTCCTTTTTAGTTTCCTTAAAAACATGGATTCCTGTGAAAATGAGGACAAAAAGAATAATGACAAATCCCAGCCAAAGGATTTTCAAGTCCTGAAGAGCATTAAGCCTGAAATTGAATTTATCCGGATTGAAATAATAGTTGAAGAATAATGAATACGCATTAATCATGGCTTTTGGCAGATTTGCAAGAGTATCTGCCGTTCCGGAAGAATTAGCTCCGTGATAGCTGCTTAAGGCAATGTGCCTGTTTTTCAATGAAACAGCAAGGGTAAAAGCATATATAATAATTCCGGGAATGGAACATTCAAAAGTAAGAATGATGAAAGACAGAATCTTTTTAAAATCGCAATCTCCCTTAGTGATAAGGAAAATAATATAGAACAGGATCAACAGTCCGTAAACTGCCAGGAAAGCCTGATAAAGCGCCATGAAAAAGCATATAAATAAAGCACTCATCAGAATTTTAATAGTGAAGGAGTTCATTTTGACGGATATATAAACTGCCAAAACAGCTAACAGGAAAGATAAGCCATAAGAAAAGGAAGTAAAGCGGTAGGACAGGATTATGGATACCAGAGTCGAAGAAAGAAAGACTGACATCGAAACAAGTGCGATGAAGAGGTTTTTTACTTCAAACAGATCGAGAATGAGTATAAATCCGATGACAAATGCAGACAGTGTCAGCAGTGAAGTCATAGGATCCAGATGTAACCCGAAATGAAGGGTATCTATCACGGGAAGCAGCCATCTTCCCAGAGATGCTTCCCAATTGCCGGAAATAAAGTAGCTTTGACGCCACATACCATCATAGGTATTGGTAAGCTGCTGAGTCATAAAGGTAGAGTATATAATTACAGAGAACAGAATCCCGAAAATAAATTCAGTGATGAACAGTTTCTGCTTTTTTTCATCCATAGCCTGAATATATTTGCTGATCATATTACCTCCCTATAATGTCCCTATAATGCATTCATACTACATATCAAACTTCTTTTAGTCAATATCGTTATTTAAAACAGGCTTAAGTTTTATGGCAATTATTGCACTGATAATTACTAAGAAAGCCACAATGGAGATAATAGCAGCATAATCCCAATACCTTGGATAATCATAACTGACACGAAGAATGCCCTTGTAAGAGGCCGGAAGATCAATTGCGATCAGAAGATTATCGCTGTCATGGATTTCGTATCTGTTTCCGTATTCATCTGAGACACAATAACCCGGATAGTTTATAACCGGGAAGACTACTTCGCCACCGGCATTTCCTGTGTTCACAGAAAAGGTAATATCTGTGCCGTTTCTTTCAAGTATCTCTGAATATTCAATATTTCCCGTTACTTCACCTTTGAATTTTTTCGGATCCGTAACTATCTTTTTGTCACCAGCTCTTTTTGCCCTTAGATATTCACCACCCATATATGAGTATGTACTAAGATTTCCGGTATCATAATATACTGTACGATTGGCATTATCAGCATATGAACTCAGGAAAAGCAGCATGGATAATACGGCTGAACAGAGCCCTGCATTAATGATTGTTTTTAAGGAAACAGGTAACGGAAAAGGTGTTTCTTTTGAAAGAAAAGATGTCAGCAATTCTCCAAGGAGCAGGGTGAGCGTAAGACAGATAATACCCATATATCTCCATGGAAACTGGACATAAGTCAGTACTCTGAATGGCCGGATATCATATGCAAGTACATCCCATGGAAATGCATTGGAATCTATCCATAATAAGAATAAAGACAGGATGGTAAGAAGCTTTATTCTTGAATTTGCTTTCTTTTTTATCCACATTACAAAAGCAAACATAATTGAAATCATAAGTATAAATCCCGGGGTATACTTCATATAGGGAGAATCGCCGTAAGGATTGTTGAAAAAGGCAAAATAATCGGAAATATTAGCTCCTGCTGCCTGAATCCGTGGAGATGAACGGCTTATTTTAACAACACAATGTAAATTATAATCCAGAAAAGGGACAATATAATATAGGCTTAACAGTATTGATACAGCAGTTCCGATAAAATAAGTGATCAGGGAATCAGGCTTTATGCTCTTCTTCCATAACAGAATAAAGGTAATTCCCATAATCAAGATGATCATTTCAGCAGAAAGTACATGGGATGTAACTACCCCGCCTGTACCAATACCCAATAAGATCCCATTTCCAAGCTTCTGCTTCCATGTCTGGTTTCTTTCATCATAGATTCTGTAAAGTGCAAGAGTTATAATTGGGAAGAACACCATAACGCTGTATTCACCTACCGCATTTCTCACGAAAATATCCATCAGTCTGTATGGAGAAAGCACAAAAACAAAAGACAGAAATACAGCAAGTATATAATCTACGAATACTTTCTTAAAACAGATAAACGCGCTTAGTGAAGTCAGAAGATTAATGCCAAACACATATAGTTTGAAAGCGCCGTTAATACTAATTCCGAACAGTCTTAGAATAGCAGGAAAATACAGCAGAATATCACCATAATAAATGGATACGGGATAGCCATATCCTCCGTTCCAAAGTGATTGCATCCTGGAAGGAATATGTCTCAGTCTTATTTCCTCTGCCAGACCTTCAATACGCATAAGGTGAAAAATCAGATCGTGGCCTTTATCGTTTAACCCTTTATAGAAAAGAGGGAGTGAAGAAATAACAGTAAGAATAACAATAGTCAGTAGATACCGTTTATTTTTACTGCTCAATATTCTAAAGATTAAAAATGTGTCTATTCCAAGCAAAATAAAAAAAAGGATAAGAAAGAATTTTCTGATCATATTATCGTTGGAATATACTGCAATATCGCTGATTGAAAATGAGCCTGAACGGTTATACCAGAATTCAATATACGCACTTTTTATATTTGTCTTGGTTTCAAAATGAAAGGTTCCCTGATCTTTGTTTTTATCAAGAATAAATGTTCCACCGTTTATCAGTAATCCGTCATCATCATTCACTTTTATGTTACACTTCTGATCGGAATCGGCATGATAACGGATGATCAATGTATAAGTTCCGCGTTTTAATTCTTTTCCGGATCCTTTTAACATAACAATGGTGTCTTCCTCTGTATTTACATTTTGAGGAGCTATTGACCATAGACCGTTCTCAAAGGTGGCAATATCCGAAGTGTAATTTTCGACAGAAAATCCCTCTATCATCCGACAATGCTTATTTCTGTAAATGATATCAACAAACAGAAATGATAGTAAAATAATAAACTCAATAATTAAGAGGAGTATAATTTTTCGGTTTTTAGAAATAGAACGGTTTCTCATATTTGTCTGAATAGTTACTCTCAATGTTTTAGTGGTAATAATAAGTGGTAGCAAAACCATAGTGTCCAACGGTTTCTGTTTCATTCAGGTCAGGATACGCATCCAGTAACTCACTATTCACATCTCTGCAGTTATCTGTGACCATAACTATAAGATCGCTGTTATTCTTGATATCCAGATCTTGTAATATGTCAGTATTATCCTGACTTAGAAATGTTACGCTGTTATAATTCCTTACTTCCAGCCAGCTGCCAAGCAATTCCCATTTGCCTTTATAAATAAAAAGACAGTCGCAGTTTGAATAAGCATTGGTTTTTTCCAACTTGGAAACGGCATCTGATCCAAGCGCTGATAAATCAGCATATTTAAATCCGTTTACTATAATAACAGCAGAAACAAAAGCAAGTACAGCATTGATGGCTTTTATCCCACACTTCTTTCCGAAGAGATAAAGCATACATATCATCCCACAGATTATTATAGGATAAATCGGTATGATATATCTGAAAGTCCTAAATGGAGCAGATTTGGAAACGATCAAAAAAAAGGTTACTGTTGGTATTAAAAGAAGTGATATGCGGTAATAAATGACGGTATTCAGTTTTTGCCGGTTATTTGAAATTATTATGAACAATAAGATCAGGCTGCTCCAGATTAAAAAATATAGTAAAACAGAGCCACAGAGCTGTTTGTCGACTATGGAAATAAAACTTTTAAATCTGTCTATGAATTCGTCAGGATGAAACAACAGATTATCCGTTGCTTCTCTGCCCCTGTCTGACTTAAAAAAGTGCTTTAACATCCACGGAAAAATAATAACAGATACAGTGCCCGCACACAACTCAGTAATGACCAGCCTTTTCAGGTCAGCGTGATTTTTCTGATGAAGCAAAATCCATGCATAAACAAAGGCAATTACTGCAATAAAAATAATATTGTAATAATGTGTTAACGCTCCTGCAACAGATAACAAAAATACTTTGATCTCAAAATGACTTTGTTTTTCATTCAGTTGAATGGTATATATATACGTGAGCAGTACTATAAAAAACATAGCCATAACATACATTCTGAAGAAAAGAACAGCATTCCAGATTCCATTTGATAAAACAAAAATAATTGATATTACTTCAGTCAGAATACGGTTGTTTTCAGTCAGACCAAGACTAAGCTTTCTCAACACAAAAAGGGTAAGAAGTGAAAAGATTATATTTATGCTCCCTGCAAACCATCTGCTGTAAACGCCAGGAAAAAAAGAACATATAGTGTGAAGAAGCACGTAGTAAAATGGCGGATGAGTATCCATTCTCTGATTTTGCCAAACGTTAACATAGTCAAAACGATGAGACGGATCTACAGTCATATAATCCATATAAACAGCTTCCGGATCATCGTATCTGTAACCGTCTTCTATGGATAAGGTTATTCCCCCGTAGTGGTTTGAAAGTCCATAGCTGAAAATTTCATCCATATGATAATCCTGTTTTTTGGATATAAGAAAAACCATGATTATAAAAAAGACAATATATAGTATTAACCCATGGGTTATGATTATCTTTAATAAGGGTTTGATTTTTTCCAAATGCATTAAGTCATTTCTGATATTCTCTAAATGATTCTTAAACATCCATATCTCTCCATTTTAAGTATACCCGTTAAAATCAGGATCGCATTTTTGGGAAGAAACTTTGCATATCAAAGGACAGAATTCAGCCATGGTCGTTGTGATCAGTAGATACGCAGCCTGAGATCGGGATAAATTCCGACAGGAATCTTTTCTGCAAAAGAATAATCCTGGGTTTCATTTTCCTCAAAGAGGTAGGTACGAACCATTTTTTTCAGCGGATCGACAATCCAGTATTCCCTGACTCCGGAGTTGCGGTACTTAAATAGTTTTATCATATAATCCATTTTTACGCTGGAAGGACTCACTATTTCAATTATGAAATTCGGAGCCCCATGGCAGCCTTTCTCATCGATCTTCCCTTTGTCACAGATCACAGTGATATCCGGCTCAACATAGTTTAAGTCATCATCATTAAGAAATACAGGAAAAGGAGCATGGAAGGCCTGGCACTCACCCTGTTTTAACCGTATGTAATTCACAATATCCGTCAAAAGAT
The DNA here is from genome assembly GCA_946407725.1 of uncultured Lachnospiraceae bacterium. Taxonomy (GTDB): domain Bacteria; phylum Bacillota; class Clostridia; order Lachnospirales; family Lachnospiraceae; genus NK4A144. The sequence goes on along the minus strand of CAMJPM010000007.1, from coordinate 37,701 downwards.
CCGCAGATATCTTTTGATGTGTTCCGGAGGGAGGAGCCATGTCATACATAATGCCGTCAATGAGCTCAGCTCTTGAGCCTTCCGGGAGCATATATATATCCTCAATGGTTTTTAATTCCTCTTTTAGTGCCGGCATATTACTGATTGACCTCCGCTGTTCTGATTATAGTACCTGCCATGGATGTCTGCAAATTAAAAGCATTCTGGGTACCATGTACCTTAAATTATGTTTTCATCAAAGTTAATGCGTTTACCCGCTCCTGCGCTTTATATAGTCTGCAAATCCCGGAACAGTGAAATCCACTTCGCCGGGGTTTTCATATGTGATAAGTCCCTTTGTTTTGAGTCTGGACAGAGTTGGGGAGATCTGTTTGATCTCTTTATTCAGGGTTTTTGCTATATCCGAAACACGACAGGGGAATGAATCCTGAGCGGCCATTGCTGAAAGACACTGCTTTTCCAGTTCACCTCTGTCTTCATAACGGATCATATAGAAGTTATTGTCCAGCTCGGAATAGTATTCCGGTAAAAACTTATTTGTTATTTCCAGATCTATTGTTGAAGCGCTTTCAGCATGTTTATAAATGATCTGCCCGTATTGCTGGACAAAGAAAGGGTAACCCTGTGTTATCTCAAAGATCCTTTCTATGGCGGAACCGTCAAATTTTAGTCCGTCCCTGGCTGCGGGTATATTAATTGCTTCCTCTACTTCATTAATGGAAAGGAGATCGATCTTTGGAAAGAGAAACAGCCTTTCCACATATGTCTTTTCTTTATACAGCATCTTTAATAATTCAGGCGTGCCGGCACAGACAGCCATGAGAGGATAGGAAAGCTGGTTTGTTCTGTGAACAGCTGAAATAAAAGCATCTATCTCTTCCTGGGACGAATACTGAAATTCATCAATGAAAAAGCATATCGGACGGTTTTTCTTTTTTGCAAGTTCTCCTATGGATTCAAAGAGATCCTGGAGATTCTGGGAAATGTCTGTTGATGAATACAGCATCTTCTCCTGCATGGAAAGCGAAAATTTATTGCTTTCCGGTTCAAAGGAAAGCTCCAGAGCCTTCAGAGAGTCGAGAGCATCAGCAAAGATATTTCCGAGAACATCTGTAAAATTGCCGGTTCTAAGGTATTTACGGCAGCAGTTATTGAGCTTTGAAATAAAGGAGCCTGCTTTTGTCACTTCAATGTGATAAGAGGCAATTCCTTTATCCTCAGAAATTTCCTGAAGACGGTTAAGAAGAACTGTCTTTCCGACACCCTTGAATCCCGTATAAGCTATGGACCGGACCGGTATCCCATTCGCCAGACCGCTGAAGGATTCGGAAGCGGTTTCTATGTCATTTTCTCTTCCCGCAAGGTAACCCGGCATCAATCCGGCTCCGGGACGGTATGGATTATTTTTCATGGTTTTATGATATGCTGAAAAAACAAAGGCTGTCAAGAGAAATTGGTCAAAATACAACAAATTACGATAAATTATTAAAAATAAAGAGAAATACGATAAATTATGATAAAATACGGCAGTTTACGATATAATACGATGGATAATTACTAATACATTGCTGCCTTATTTTTCTTTACTTTACTCAGCTGATAGTCTATAATCACGGCATGACAGGCATCAAAACAAAAAGGATCACCATAACTGCGCTGTTTCTGGCGATGAATATTGCCATGAGTTCGTTCGGCATACCTGTTCCCGGAGGGCATCTGTATCTCTGTGATGCTGTGATATGCCTGGCAGCCATTCTATTAGATCCCATGGAAGCATTTGTTGTAGGCGGAATAGGCTCATTCCTTGGGGATATGATATTCTATCCACTGCCCATGTTTGTGTCCCTTGTGACCCACGGACTGCAGGCTGTGGTCATTTCGCTGTTTTCCCATAGAATAATGCGTGATAATCAGAAGGCTGGTGCTGTCATAGGAGTGATCCTGGGTGGGATAATAATGGTAACGGGTTATACTCTCGGGAAGACTTTTGTTTACAGCACCTTTGAATATGCAATGATCAAGCTTCCCTATGAGATTGCCCAGGCAGTCCTCGGAGGAGTTATTGCGCTTGTTCTCTGTTATAACTGCGGAATTCAGAAGTTATACTTCAAAATGATGAACGGGGAGTAGGGTTCGTCATGAAAAACAGAGAGCCCTCCATAAAACTGAATTTCGGGATGAATGCTCTTCTTACGCTGACATCCATCATTTTTCCCATCATTTCATTTCCATATGTATCCAGGGTTCTTCTTCCCGAGGGAACGGGAAAGGTTTCCTTTGCGGTATCCTTTATCACTTATTTTGTTATGCTCTCACAGCTTGGTATACCGACATACGGTATCAGAGCCTGTGCCCGTGTCAGGGATGATAAGGAAGAACTCAGCAGAGTAACTCATGAGCTGTTATTTATAAGCCTCATCATGAGCCTGATATCCTATATCCTACTTTTTACCCTGATCTTCTTTGTTCCAAGGCTTTACAGTGAAAAAACTCTGTACTATATCACAAGCCTGATGATTATTTTCAGTGCCATTGGGGCGGAATGGCTATACAGGGGACTGGAAAAGTATACATTTATCACCATCAGATCTGTTATCTGCAAGGTTATTTCACTTATCGCCATGCTTCTTCTGATACGTGAAAAGAGTGATTATCTTATATACGGTGCAATTACCGTTTTTGCGGGCTCGGCCCCGGGATTGATAAATTTTATCTGCGCCGGGAAATACATAAGCTTTAAGCCGGTGGGCGGTTATAACATAAAACGCCATTTGAAGCCTGTCATGATCTTTTTTGCCATGTCCTGTGCCACTACAATTTATACACATCTGGATACGGTGATGCTGGGATTTATGACTTCAGATACCGAAGTAGGGTATTACAATGCCGCTGTAAAAATAAAATCCGTTTTTGTGAGTCTGGTGACTTCCCTGGGGGCTGTGCTTCTGCCCAGGGCATCGTATTATATAGAGCAGGGGAGCGTTTCGAAGTTTGTGGATATCGGCAAAAAGGCTTTCTATTTTGTGTTATCTGTGTCTGTTCCCTTAATGCTCTATTTTATATTCTTTGCAGGGGAATCCATTATTTTTATTTCAGGAGCTGCATTTGAGGGCTCAATAGCCCCGATGCAGATCATCATGCCCACCCTTCTTTTTATCGGGATCACAAATATCATAGGCATACAGATGTTCATTCCCCTGGGGAAGGAAAAGGTGGTGTTATTATCGGAGATCGTTGGAGCGGTGGTGGATGTGATAGTCAATATCATCCTTATTCCGGGATTCGCTTCTGCCGGTGCCGCAGTGGGAACCACCATTGCCGAGTTTGCCGTGCTTCTGGTACAGACAGCGGCTTTACGAAAATATTTCAGGGAAAAGAATCCCAAATTCAGTGTTACGGCATTTTTGAGGAAGCTTCATATACTATATATTCTGCCGGCATCGTTATTATCGCTTGCGGCGTCGTTATGGGTTAAAAGGCTGAATTTAAACAGCTTTTTTACATTGGCCATATCCTCATGCCTGTTTTTCGGGGTATATGGTATTTTTTTCTGGATCCAGTGGAAAAAGAGCGTCATAGACAGGAAATCCGGGTGATTTCCGCCCTGTGGTCCTCCCTGAAATCATAAACCGAAAAGTCTTTTATGATCTTTAGATGTTTTATCTCTGTTCCTGACGGGAATATAATTATCGGAGCTTAACCTCATCATTAAGGAAGTTCTGTCCAGGTCTTTCCCTATTATCACAAATCCGGTTTCTGAGCTTTTACCGGCAGCGGTTATCAGATATCGCTCTTCGGAAAGATCTGCGCGAAGCAGCGCATCATTAACCCTTATAGTACCCTTTGCCCTGATGATATGTCCATAACGGAAGCGGAGAAATTCTTCCATGAGAGAGACAATACTTCCCACAGAATCTGCCCCTGCGTTCATAATGACCAGCTTTTCAAAATCCGGTTCGTTTTTTTCCGGGGCTTGTATTACGGGATCAGAATGGCTGTAATCCCTGTCTTCAAACAGGCCTGACCAGAAGGCGTCCCCTTCGTTTCTGTAATCAGAGGAGAGTATGTGCGCATCGGGGTTTATTTCAGACAATTTATCTTTAACCCGTCTGACAGTTTCATTATCCCGGCAGAGGTCGCATTTTGATAAGACTATGGTTCCGGCATATTTAATATGGTCTGAATACAGGCTTTTGTACAGTTTCAATCCCCGTTCAAAACCCATGGGGTCAATGACCGTAACCGGGGGAAGCGCAGAAATGCGTTCATATTCGATCCTGCTTATGTTCTCCATTACCTTCGACAGATAGCCCACGCCGGTGGGTTCCACTACCAGGTATTCCGGATCAAGGGAATTGGAAATGGTCAGCAGGGTAAAAGCAAAATCGGATTTTCCCGAACAGCATATACAGTTTTCATTGCTTTCCCAGACGCTTAAGTCCGTATTTTCCTTAAGGATGCTTTCATCCACATTGACGGAAGCATACTCATTCTCAAGGATCACGGGCTTGATCTTTGTTCTTTCTGACAGTTCTTTAATAAAAGTGGTTTTCCCTGCACCGAGAAAGCCGGATATTACAAGGATTTTCATGTGTTTGGCGCTGCCTTTGCTGTGTCTTTAAAGATAGCTCAAAAATGCGGAGAGACCGGCAGCCTCTCCGCACGTTATTATACTGCATTATTGATCTCAGTCACTGATCTTGACAACGGGCTTGATAAGATCTGCCGGCTTATCCTTCATGAGCATAAGGGCGTCTTCAACCTTTTCAAAGCCTTCAAATCTGTGGGTGATAAGGTGCTTAACATTGAGCTTTCCGCACTCAACAAGGCTTGCAAGCTTCTGGAGCCTTAAACGGCCGCCGGGCATAAGGCCTCCTGCGATCTGCTTATGTCCCATTCCGCAGCCCCATTCAACTCTGGGGATCGTTACATAGTCGCCGCTTCCGAGATAGTTTACGTTTCCGATCTTTCCGCCGGGCTTAAGGGCCTTGATCATGGCATCAAAGGACTCAACGCCGCCGCCTGCAACGATAACCTTGTCAACTCCCTGGTTATTAGTAAGCTTCATAACCTGCTCGTCAATGGCGCCTTCCTTGTAGCTGATGAAATCGGTTGCGCCGTACTTTGAAGCTGCTTCACGGCATGCGGGCCTTGTTCCCACGCAGATGATCCTGGATGCGCCCCTTAAGTTTGCACCGGCAACACTCATAAGACCTACAGGGCCGATCCCGTTTACAAGTACTGTGTCGCCGAACTGAACATCAGCGAGCTCTACGCCGTGGAAACCTGTAGGAACCATGTCGGAAAGCATGCAGGCTTCTTCGGGAGTAATGGAATCAGGCAGGAACGCCAGATTGGCATCAGCCTCGTTTACGTGGAAATACTCGCCGAAAACACCGTCCTTGAAGTTTGAGAACTTCCATCCTGCAAGCATTCCGTTGGAGTGCATGGGATATCCGCCCTGTGCCTCAAGAGATGACCAGTCGGGAGTGATTGCTGCAACCATAACCCTGTCGCCTACCTTGAAATCCTTAACCAGTTCTCCTACCTCGTCTACAACACCGCAACCCTCGTGTCCGAGGATCATGTCATGTCTTTCACCGAGGGCACCTTCCCAAACGGTGTGGATATCAGAGGTACAGGGGGACAGAGCAAGGGGCTTTACAATAGCATCAAGGGGTCCGCATTTGGGACGCTCCTTCTCTATCCAGCCTGTCTTTCCGATACCCAGCATGGCAAAACCTTTCATAAAAACAAATCTCCTTTCATATTATGTGATTATAACAATAGTATATAGTAAATAAGATATACCAAAAAAGATAGATTGTCAAGAAATTAACAATATGTTTATATATTTATTTTTCTGCCTGTATTGACGGTTTATCAATGGTTATAATAAAATATAGGTAGTTATGTTTTGGGTTTTCTGTTTTCTCATGGGTTTTGATCAGTAAAGGGGAGTGGTTGAAAAATGGGCAGCAGAATGAATAATAAAAGAAATAAGATAATAACAACGGTCCTTATAACGGCCGTGTTTTGTGCTGTGTTGAAAGTAGTATGCTTTGCGGATCCATATAGTTTTTCCGTTCCGGGAGAAAGCACTAAACACAGCTTTGAGGTGAAAGCGTCAGACTGGGCAGAGGATAATGTATATCTCAGAGATCACCTGGGAAAGGATAAGAATATTACTGCCGAATATGACGGAGAGAGCCTGGATATGTCCGCCAAAGGTGTTAGCGAGAATACGCTGATCTCTGTCATTGATCTGTCAGGCAGTGCTAAGAAAGACGCCAATGGGGACTATGATAAAAGCAGCGTAGACAATCCCGATATTAAATTCTTTGAAATTCTCGATCAATACCCTTATGTACCTTTTGTGATAAAGAATAAAACATATAGGGAGCTTTCTTTAGGCGCTGATAAGAAGATTGAGCCCGGAGTGTATTCCATAAAGATAACATACATGCCTAAGGGAGCTCAGATTGTTTCCGGGAACGCCCTGTTTCTTGTTACAAACGCTGCAACAACCGATCCAACAACCGATCCAACTGCCGATCCCAAGCCTCTTTATAACGGAAAAGAGACTGCGGCTGACTGGTATAAGGATCAGGTAGCCATTACCGCATCCGGATTTACTGTTTGTGACAGTGCAAGTGGAACTTATGCTAACTCCTACGTTCTTAAAGGAACCGGCAAGGGAGTGACAAAGAAGCTGTATTTCAGGACTTCTGCCAGCCAAAATGCGGTGGAAAAGACAGTCGGGCCCGTGAATTTCGATAACAAAGCTCCCGAGGGCAAGATTGAAGTAGACGACGACAGCTGGAAAAAGCTCCAGACTGAAAAAAAAGAAAAAATATTCATCAATGAGTCCCAAAAAGCAGAGATAACCGGACAGGATGAGAGTGACGGTTCAGGGATCGGTAAAATATACTATTATATTTCGAATAAGTGCTATACCGATGAAAGCGACGTAGATAAGAACTTTAAGGATAAGTGGAAGGAATACTCTTCAAAGGTTTCTCTCACAAAGAATAAGCTGAATTTTGTATATGCGAAGATCACTGATAAGGCTGGCAATATTTCTTATATTTCCACTGAGGGTATCTGGTATGATGAGAAAAAACCCGAGGTAACCAGCGTAAAGGGCACTGCAGGTGACGGCTCCGCTTCGGTGACGGTAAAGGGAAAGGACAGTGAGAGCGGCATCAAGTATTATTATTGTTCTCTGGTAAAGAAAGGGGACAGCGCTCCCGATGCCGAGAAGGTAAAGAGCGGAGGAAAGAAGACCGAGGACGGGGAATATGATTTTTCCGGGCTTGAAGCCGGAGGCACATATACTGCCTATGCTGTTATCGAAGACAAGGCAGGAAATTTAAGTGCTGTCAAGTCCAAAAAGATCACCATAAAGGGAGAAAAGGAAAAGTCCACTCTCACCTCCTCTTCAGGGACCGGCAGCAGCAAGAGCTCCGGCACCGGAAAATCTACGGGCACGAGCTCTGTTTCCTCCGGATCTGCTTCAAAGAACAGCAGCGGAGGCGGCAGCAGTGTTAAGTATCCATCCAGCGGAAGCAGTTCAAAGAAAACATCCACAAGCGGAAAGAGCGGTTCAAGTAAGACTTCAAGCGGAAAGAGCAGTTCAAAGAAGACTGCCAGCGGAAACAGTTCAAAGAAGACCGCCAGCGGAAATGATACCAAAAAGAAGGTTTCCGGTAATTCTGCTTCCGGTAACTCGGCTTCCGGCAATACAGCTTCCGACAATAAAGCTTCCGGTAAGCCGGCTTCCGGTAACGGTATCAGTGAAAATAAGAAAAAAACCGGGGATGCGGAGGTTCAGGAAAAGATCTCCCAGGCTGAGATAAAGAGCAAGATCAGGAATGCAAAGTCCCTTAAAACAGATACTTCTGAAAAAAAGAATGCGAAAAAGAATGAGAGAAAGCCCGTTAATATCAAGAGAATGCTTCTTTTTATCCTCTTTATCATAGGAATTGTGGTATTTGTGATAATGCGTTTCGGGACTAACAGAAATAAACGGTAAGGATAGCATGAAAAAGAAGCAGGCAGCAGAAAAAAATAAATCCCCCTTGTCATTCAGATATTTAACGGAGCTCACAGGAATCTACCTGTTTCTTCTGTTTATTATCTATCCCCTTTACTACGAAAGGGGTTTCAGCAACATAGGCGATTCAAAATGGCACATTTTCCGTATAATCACCTATTTTGCGGCTAATTCCCTCTTTAAGATACCTACATTCATGTTTTTTGCCGTGATCGGGCTTATCTTCAATATAGTTGCTCTCATCAAGAGAAAGGAACTGAAAGCCTTTTTTGTTGACAAAGCAAATATCACGGATCTTTTTGTACTGCTGTATGGTATTTTTACCTGTGTGGCCTGTGTATTTACTCCTTACAGACAGTACTTTGTTTATGGTTTTCCCACCTGGTATATGGGACTTCTATCGCAGATGGCCTTTGTTGCGATCTATTTCTTTGTGGCGTACTACTGGAGATGGAACAGCACATCCTTAATTCTCTACCTTGGGGCTACGGGATTTGTATATCTCACAGGTTTTCTAAACCGTTTCAATATTGATATCCTGAAGATCTACACGGGAGGCGCCAAAGAAGCCCAGGATTATCTGTCTACCATTGGGCAGTACACCATGTATTCCGGTTATGTCCTTTCCATTTTCCCGCTGGGGGTTTTTATTTACTGGTATACGGAGGATAAAAGGATCAAGGCGGCATCCTTTGCCTTTATGCTTATTGGCTTCCTCACCATCGTTACATCAAATGCGGACAGTGCTTTTCTGGGATTAATGGGCATGTATGCCGTTTTATTCTGGTATTCCTTTGATGGGGTCGGAAAAATGAAGGCGTTTCTCGAGGTTCTGCTTACCATGCTTCTGTCCTGGAGGGTTACGGGCTTTCTGCAGATCGCTTTTCCGGAAAAAGCAAAGGAAGTGGGATCCCTTATGAGGTTCTGTACTCAGGGAAAGGCTCTCTGGCCTTTGATAATCGTTGTTGCACTCCTGTATTTATTTTTAGTCATTTCGGAAAAAAAGGGCAGGGAATTGGATATTTCCAAATTGAAGATACTGCGTGCCATAATCTTTTTCCTTGCTTTCGCCGGAATAGTCCTTATAGTGGTTTATATTGTTCTTAATACAAAGGGACTTCTTCCGGATGCTTATAGCTTTGGCAGAGATACCGGGGCAGAGGAAAACTACCTTTACTTTAACGCATATTGGGGAAATCACAGGGGAATAGCCTGGACATCTTCAATAAAAACCATTGTTTCAAGTATAACCGATGATCCTGTGAGGTTTATCCTGGGCTGTGGTCCGGATGAATTCCATGAGATGGTTTATAAATACTGTGCTGATGAACTGAATGCCATATACGGCCAGAAGCAGCTTATCTGTTCCCATAACGAATGGATGACACAGTTTATAAACGGAGGTATTCTGGGAGGGATCACATATCTCGGGATCTTCATATCTTCCTTTGTTTTATGTGCGAAAAACTGCAAAAAACATCCTGAACTCATTGGGATAATGATGTGTTCCGCATCATATTTCGCCCATAATTTCTTCTGTTACCAGCGGATCACCTGTACACCCTTCATATTTGCCTTGATCGCTGCCGGTATCAGCATTATCCGTTATGACGGACTGATCTCCATTGCCGAGAACTGGTGAGGCATGTGGTTTTGAACGCGTGCGTCACCGTCACATTCACAGGATAGTGAATAATAAGAATCAAAAAGGAGCCGCATTGTACGGCTCCTTAGTTTGTAAAATGATATAGAAAATGATGTCAGCACCAAATTCAGTTATTTATTCTTGATAAACAGATCCCTGTACCAGCTCAAGGCACTGAGGTAGGCTTTGTAGACCGTATCCATGTCAATATCGTCCACTACCATGCGGCGGCATACTTCAATGAAGTCCGCATTTTCATAGAAGCGGATAAAATCAATGACCGGTGCCAGATCACCCTTGCCGTTAAGCAGGGCATCATTTATATTCTTGGCCACATGGAGCATTTTCAGGGCTTCATCCATGGGTTTGTCAAGCATTACATCTATACAGGAGAAGAGGCCTGTAAGGAAAAGCTCGGAAGCGAAGCCGCCGATTCCGAATACCGGAGCCAGGTTCTCCGCAAATTTTGCCCTTACCATGGACATTCTGGTGATCTCGCTGGGCTTGTCTGCGCAGAGTTCCTTGGTAACGGCTGTATTTATCCAGCGCTTCAGCTCCCTCTGTCCCAGCATGGCGGCTGCGTGGCGGACAGATGTGATCTCGGAGTTTATGGCGATATGGTTGACTATCTCCAGAAGGGAGATCACGAGACCCGCATCCCGTCCGATTACGTCGGCGGCATCTGTCAGGTCGAAGTCCGGAGCGTTTACCACATTTAAGAGTTCAATATAGTTTATCTTCAGGGGGTTAACCTCAGTTTCACTGTTGGTGACGGGGATTCTGAAGAATTCCCCCTCGTAGAGGTCGTATTTCCCGTCGGCGCTTAAGGTGGAGTAATCCTCCTGGCTGTTTACATTTACTGCCACAAGCTTGATATCCGGATAGAGCTTTGAGAAATAGATCTTTGCCTTGGAGATCACTATTTTTTTGTGATCCAGAAGTACATACTCGCATTCGGTAAGGATGGGCCTGTAGGATTCAAAGAGATCCACCGTAAGTTTCCTGATGGCGAAGCGGAAGCCCTGGGCCTTCAGGAGTTTTATCCTCTTTACATAGTCGTTATCAGGTGTGACCGACTTATCTAAAAGGATCACGACCCTGTTTTTCGGAACTGTGCACTGGGCGGCAATATCAGTGAATATGGCGATATTGTCAACCGGAACAAAAACATCCTTTTCGTCCAGAATGGCTGCTCCCATGCTGCCTACAACTTCCAGACCGGAAATCCTTCCCACGCCGTTATATTTTGCGCCTACTGCGGTATCCGGATTGAGGAAAGGGTTTTCCTTTTCGGAAAAAACCGAATAGGCTTTTACGGTCATTTTTTCGTCAAAAAGAGGCATGAGTGCTGCTAACATATTTTTCTCCCTTCAATTAACATACATTCCTTTTGGGGTTTAGTATGAAATTTCAATCTGATTATACAATATTTTTATGCAATATGCTATTATTTAATATAAATTTTTGAATTTATTATAAGATAGGTGGGACAAAACGTAAGATGGGCAGGAGATGGGCAGGACAAAAGTCGCAAGATGGGCAGGAGATGGGCAGGACAAAAGTCGCAAGATGGGCAGGAGATGGGCTGGATAAAAGTCGCAAGGCACAAAGTGCCTTGGCGAATTTGCATAAAAACCGGTCAGGCAAACTCGTTTGCCTGCACGGTTTATTATGCAAATTGCATATGCGGCAAAGCCGCATAGCACTTTTATCCTGCCCATCATCGAAACCATCGAAATCATCCCACGATTGCATGAATAGTTGACAGTTTCTTATTTAGTGAATAAAATTATTAGTTGTTTTTTATGCGGTACAATGGTGCAGTTAAAAGAAACGGCTGCACTTTTTTTTCGTAACGATGTAACCGAACCTGTTTCTGAGGGATCGGAAAAAAAGACAAGTCAGACGTGCCGGATGGAAACAGGGAGGAAAGATGCTTAAATATATAGTGAAGCGTATTCTTATGGGAGTTCTTACGGCTTTTATAGTGGCAACTCTCACATTTTTCATAATGAACCTGGTGCCCGGCGGTCCCTTCTTATCCGAAAAGGCCGTAACTCCACAGGCACAGGCCGCAATGGAGGCAAAATACGGGCTGGATAAGCCTTTGTTTATGCAGTATCTGACCTATATGGGGGATCTTCTCCACGGTAATATGGGTCTGTCCATAAAAAAGAGGGGCTTCACCGTTACGGACATCATAGGCAATAAATTCCCGGTTTCTGCGAGACTGGGAGGCCTTGCAGTGCTTGTTGCCGTGATGATAGGGGTTCCCCTGGGATCCGTGGCGGCTTACAGAAGGGGAAAAACCCTTGATAATATTATTATCGTCTTTTCTACCGCAGGTATTGCGATACCGAGCTTCCTTACATCGACCCTGATGATGTATTTCCTGTCGGTAAAATTAAAGCTTCTGCCTTCACTGGGGCTGGATTCGCCGCAAAGCTATATAATGCCGGTGATAGCCCTGTCCCTTTATCCCACCTGTTATATAGCAAGACTTATGAGATCCTCCATGCTGGATGTAATAGGCCAGGATTATATGAGGACGGCCAGGGCAAAGGGTGTGGGCACCTTTAAGGCTATTTTTAAGCATGCCCTGAGAAATGCCATTCTTCCTGTGGTAACCTATCTCGGTCCGCTGCTGGCAGCCCTTATGACGGGAAGCTTCATTATTGAAAAGATATTCACGATCCCGGGGCTGGGACATGAATTCGTGAGTGCCATTCCTTCAAGGGACTATCCACTGATAATGGGCACCACCATTTTCCTTGCCTGCTTCATAATAATGATGAACGTAATAGTAGATATAGCATATGCGTTTATTGATCCCAGGATCAAGCTTAAATAAAAGAGGGACAAGGCTTAAATAAAAGAGGTAACAGATTTGGAAAAGAAGAAAAACCTTCTGTCATTCCAGTTAAATGCGGATGACTTTCTGCCGGCTACGGCGGATGAAAAGGAATCACTTGTCATAATGCGTGAATCCGTGGGGTTCTGGCAGGACGGATTCCGCAGATTCAAAAAAAACAAGATCGCCATGACGGCCTTTGTGATCGTGGCTGTTATCATGATACTGGCCTTTATAGTGCCGCTTTTCTATCCCTATGCTTATGAACAGCAGATAAAGGGTTCGGAACGTCTGGGGATCATGGAGTATTCCGCCTCCGAGCTTGACCGTATTGCAGCTGGGGAAAGCGTGTTTCCACATTTTCTTGGGACAGACCAGAATGGACGTGACTATACCATCCGTGTGCTGGTGGGAGCCAGGGTTTCAATGACGGTAGGTATCATTGCTTCAGCCCTGATCCTTTTAATCGGCTCTGTATACGGTGCGGTGGCCGGGTATTTCGGCGGAAATGTGGATATGGTTATGATGCGTATAGTGGATGTACTGTATACGGTTCCGGATGTACTGATAATCATTCTGCTGGCACAGGTGCTGAAGTTTCCGCTGCAAAATCTGTCTAAGGTCCCGGGATTTGGGTGGATAACGGCTCTGGGACCCAATATGGTTTCCATGTTCCTGGTATTTGCTCTGCTCTACTGGGTGGGAATGGCCAGGATCGTCAGAGGCCAGATAATGGTACTTAAGCAGAATGAGTATGTGACAGCTGCAAAAGCCCTGGGCGCCACGGACGGAAGAATAATAAAAAAGCATCTCATTACCAACTGCATAGGAACGCTTATCGTAACAACGACACTGCAGATACCTTCCTCCATATTCACGGAGTCCTTCCTAAGCTTTCTGGGACTTGGTGTACAGGCTCCCATGCCTTCCCTTGGATCCCTTGCATCCAATGCGCTGAACGGACTGCAGACATATCCGGAGAAGCTTTTTGCACCGGCGTTTATGATATTTATCATTATTTTGAGCTTTAACCTTTTAGGGGACGGCCTCAGGGACGCATTTGATCCCAAGATGAAAAAGTAGGTATAAGATGGGCGAATATTTAGTTGACATAAAACATGAAAAGCTGTCTTTCTTTACTCCCGTTGGAGAAGTAAAGGCCTTAAACGACGTATCTATCCGGATGAAGGAAGGAGAGGTTCTGGGTGTAGTGGGTGAATCGGGCTCCGGCAAATCGGTCACAGCCTATTCCCTTATAGGTCTCACTGCCGAGAACGGAAAGATCATGGGCGGTGAAGTGAATTTCAACGGCCACAGGGTGGATCTTATGTCCGAGAAGGAGATGAGGGGCATCCGGGGAAAAGAGATAAGCATAATCTTCCAGGATCCCATGACTTCGTTAAATCCGGTATATACCATAGGAAACCAGATAGAAGAAGCGGTAAGAATACACGGCGACAAGTCGGCTGAGGAGGCGAGGGAAAGGGCTAAAGAGCTGCTTACCCTTGTGGGCATCAACGAGCCGGAAAAGCGTCTTAAACAATATCCCCATGAGCTGTCCGGCGGAATGCGGCAGAGGGTTATGATAGCAATTGCCCTTGCCTGCGAACCCAAGCTTCTTATTGCTGATGAGCCCACCACAGCGCTGGACGTGACCATCCAGGCACAGATCCTTGAGCTTATGAACGATCTGAAGAATAAGCTGGGAATGGGGATAATGCTCATAACCCATGATCTGGGTGTTGTGGCTTCCATGTGTGATAATATAGCGGTAATGTATGCCGGAGAGATAGTGGAATACGGGTCTGCGGATGATATCTTCTATAATCCGAAGCATGAATATACCAGGGGACTCTTAAAATCCATCCCGAAATTCCAGGAAAAAGAGTATTCAAAGCTGGTTCCCATAGAAGGACAGCCGGTGGATCTTCTCAATCCTCCCAAGGGCTGCCCCTTTGCTCCCAGATGTGATTCCTGCATGAAGATATGTTTAAGGGAAAAACCTGAAAGCATTGATTTCGGAGAGAACCATTATTCGCGCTGCTGGCTGAATGTTAAGGATGAGTATTCCGGAGGAGAAAAGTCTTGAGTGAAAAGCTTATAGATATAGAGGGACTGAAACAGTATTTCCCTGTTGCAGGATCAAAAGCCCAGGTAAAAGCCGTTGATGATGTGAGCTTTTTTATAAAAAAAGGAGAGACCTTTGGTCTGGTGGGAGAGTCCGGCTGCGGAAAAACCACCACCGGTCGTTCCATTTTAAGGCTTATTGAGCCCACTGCCGGAAAGATCACCTATGACGGAGATGTGATCTTTGACAGTAAAAGCGGTAAAAAGGCTGATATGCTTCCCTACAGACGGAAAATGCAGATAGTTTTCCAGGATCCTTACGCTTCCCTGGATCCCCGTATGACAGTGGGTGATATAGTGGGAGAGGCTTTGGATATCCATAACCTCTGTAAGGATAAAAAAGAGAGATATGACAGGATCATAGGCCTTCTTCAGAGGGTGGGCTTAAACTCCGAGCACGCCAACCGTTATCCCCATGAGTTTTCCGGAGGTCAGAGGCAGAGAGTGGGAATTGCCAGGGCTCTGGCGGTGGATCCTGAATTTATCGTGTGCGATGAGCCGGTTTCTGCACTGGATGTGTCCATACAGGCCCAGGTTGTGAATATGTTTGAGGAGCTGCAGAACGAGCTTAAGCTTACGTATCTCTTTATTGCCCACGATCTTTCGGTTGTTAACCATATCTCTGACAGGATAGGCGTAATGTATCTGGGGCATCTCGTGGAACTTGCCGAGTCCGAAGAGCTTATTTTCCATGCAGTACATCCGTACACGCTTTCACTTATCTCTGCGGTACCCATCGCGGACCCGAAGATAGCAAGGGCATCAAAGAGGATAATACTTCAGGGTGATGTGCCAAGTCCGCTAAATCCGCCAAAGGGATGTGCATTCTGCACACGCTGCCCCTATGCGGATGAGATCTGTCAGAATGAGAAGCCGGAATTTAAGGAAATAGGACCCGGACATTACTGTGCATGCCATCATGTGGATATTGCATCTCTCAGCAGGAAGAGTAAGAATAAGATGGTCATCGTATAAACAGGGTATCAATGCTCGTAATATGGGCTGATATATGGCGGTTTTCTGCCATGATATAAATATTTTTCTTAATTTATTTAAGGAGGGATTATGAAAAAGAGTATAGCATTATTGCTGACAACGGCACTTTTAGCATCTACCGTACTGTCAGGCTGCGGAGGCGGCGGAGCAGCTTCCACGGGAGACGCCGGTTCGGCAGAGACAGGAGCAGCAGCGGACGCGGGAGGTGCAGGAGCTTCCGGTACTGCTGCGGCAGGCGGGACACAGCTGGATGTCCAGGTGGGACCTTCACCCGAGACCATCGATCCGGCACTTAATTCAGCGGTGGATGGCGCAAACATGATACTGCACGCTTTTGAGGGACTGTTAAAGTTCGATAAGGATAATAATGTCGTTCCCGGTGTGGCAGAGAGCTATGACGTAAGTGATGACGGTATAACCTGGACTTTCCATTTAAGGGACGGCCTCAAGTGGTCAGACGGCTCTGACCTTACCGCAGAGGATTTCGTTTATTCCTGGAAGAGGGTTGCCAATCCCGAGACAGCAGCTCCCTATGGATATGATCTGTTAAACTATGTTAAGGGCTATGATGAGGCAGAGGCAGGAAATGTGGATGCCCTGGCGGTTTCCGCTCCCGACGCAAAGACATTCGTAGTAGAGCTTAACAGCCCCTGCGTTTATTTTGACAAGATCTGTGCATTTGCGGTAATGGTTCCCGTGCAGAAAGCAACAATCGAAGCAAACGGCGAAGCATGGACCACAAATCCTGATACATACATCACGGATGGCCCTTACCTTATGACAGAGTATACTGACGGTGCACAGATCGTGTTCCAGAAGAATCCCAATTACTGGGATGCCGGAAGCATTACATTTGATACCATCGTATGGCATCTTATCGAGGATGCAAATGCGGCATACGCGGCATACCAGAACGGTGACATTTCCATGATCAAGGATGTTCCCACCGAAGAGATCCCTTCACTTGAGGGCAACAGCGAGTTTTATGTGGAGCCTATAATGGGAACCTACTATGTAACCTTTAATACACAGAAGGAGCCCTTCGACAATCCGAAGGTACGTGAGGCCCTTTCCCTTGCCATTGACAGGGATTATGTGGCAAACACCATAATGCAGGGAACATTCTTACCTGCGAAGAACTTTGTGGGTCCCGGTGTCTCTGATGAGGCTCCCGGTTCTTCCTTTGAAGAAGAGACCACAAAGAAATACGGTGACCACTTCGATACCACTAATTATGACGCTGATCTCCAGAAGGCAAAGGATCTCCTTGCAGAGGCAGGCTATCCTAACGGAGAGGGCTTCCCTGAGTTCGCATATCTTACAAATGATGCCGGCTACCATAAGCCTGTTGCGGAATATCTGCAGAGTGCATGGAGTGAGCTCGGACTTACAATGACAGTTAATATCCAGGAGTGGAAGACTGTTACTGCCGACAGGAGAAACGGAAACTTTGATGTAGCCCGTAACGGCTGGGTTTATGACTGGGATGATCCTTCAAATATGATCAACCTTTTAGAGACCGGAAACGGCAACAACGACGGTAAGTATTCCAGCCCTGAATTTGACAAGGCAGTGGATGACGCCAGAAAGACCACGGACTTAAAGGAGCATTACACAAAGCTTCATGAGGCGGAGCAGATCATCTTAAAGGATGCCGCCATGGCTCCCGTAGCATACTACAATGATTTCTGGCTGCAGAAGGATAATCTGAAGGGTACCTGGCATTCACCTTACGGATACTGGTACTTTATGTACGGTTCATTGGAATAACGGACTTAATAAACGCCGGAGGCCCGGGTTTTCCCGGGTTTTCCGGCTTTCTTTAGATTATGAAAAAGATAAAAAATACGATAATTCCCCTGTGCCTTGCATTTGCAGCGTTCTGGATATTTCAGTATTTTATAGGATATCACTGTCCCGTAAGGCTTATCACAGGCTTTTCCTGTCCGGGCTGCGGTCTGACAAGAGCCTGGAGAAGTGTTTTTCACGGGGATCTTAAGCAGGCGTTTTACTGGCATCCCCTGTTTCTCCTGCCAATTCCCCTGGTTCTCATCATGGCATTTGAGGACATGATCCCCAGGAAGATCTTTTTAACCCTGATGTCTCTTATAGCCGGCATCTTTATTGCGGTATATATTTACAGAATGGCAGTATCCCATCCCGCAATGGACAGGGATTTTCACAACGGGCTTTTCTACAGAACGATAAGCTATATGAAAAGGATAATTAGCTGATGGCTTCTTCATCCAGATGGTATAAACTTGATAATGCGGCTAAAATAGTGCCTTCCCAGGCTCACGGGGCGGATACCAGGGTTTTCCGCCTTACAGCGGTCTTAAAAGAGGATGTTAAAAAAGATATCCTGGAGCAGGCATTAATAGAGGTGGCTCCGGAATTTCCCATATTTAACGTGGTGTTAAAGAGGGGAATATTCTGGTATTATCTGGAGGACAGTGAGATCATTCCAAAGGTCTCCGAGGAAGGGGAATATCCTCTGGAGGCTCTCTATTATCCCGGGCGGAGAAATCTGTTATACAGGGTGACATACTTCCGGAAGCGGATCAATCTGGAGGTTTTCCACGTACTTTCCGACGGTACCGGGGCTTTTATGTTCTTAAAGCATCTTACTGCAAAGTACCTGGAGATCAGATATTCCCTGCCGGTCACTCATTTTGATGACGATATTTCCTCCATGCAGGAAAACAGCGATGATGCTTTTGATACCTATTATGAAAAGAGTGCCGGTCTGGAACAGCTTAAAAACATGGAAAAGCTCCGGGCGTGGCAGTTAAATGAGGAAAAGGATCCGAATCTTCGCTGTCATCTCCTGGAGGGGATCATTTCGGCGAAAAAATTCCGGGAGAAGGCAAAGGAGTACGGAACCACAGTGGGAGTGCTCTGTGTGGCACTCTATATAGAGGCAGCCATTAAGAGGATGACTGTGAGGCAGAAAAAACGTCCCATAGTAGTCAGTGTTCCGGTTAATTTAAGGCAGTTTTACAATTCCTTTACTGCCAGGAATTTCTTTTCCGTGATCAACATACCCTATGATGCCACGGAATACGACGGTACGCTGTCAAGCATAATAAACAGGGTCCGCAGCGAATTCGAGGGACAGCTCTCCAGGGAAAAGATAAATGAAAACATGAATTCATATGCGGCCCTTGAGCATAACATAGCGGTAAAGATGATACCCTTAACCATTAAGGATATAGGAATATCCTTATTCAGCATGATCGCCGGACGTGGAGTGACCTGTACCATGTCAAATCTGGGAAGGATAGAGATGCCGGAGGGCCTTGAGGAATATATAGATTATTTCAGTGCCTTTATGGCTGCCCCCTCGGAACAGGTCTGTGTGTCCACCTTCGGGGATAAAATGGTTTTCGGGGAGGTCAGCCCCTATGTCACCCATGGCGTAATGATGAACTTTTTCAGGGCCATAACGGGTATGGGTATGGAGGTTGAGATCTCCACCAATGATTTTGATCTCAGAGACGAGGGAGATAAAAACAAAGGAGAGAAAGAGGAATGCAATATTGCCCCAAGTGCAGAGTAAGCATACACGGCAGGAAAAAAGCCTGTCCCCTCTGCCAGAAAAAACTGGAATACAAAGGGGCGGATGAAGGGAATTTCCCTGTATTTCCCGAGAAGAAGATTTCCAGCGTAACCTTCATGAAGATACTGACCTTCATTCTGGCGGCATTCTATATTCTTACCTGGATGCTGGAATTCATGATCCCGGATGCCTCTCCGGTGATAAGGATCTGCCAGATAGCGGCATTTTTCACCTGGCTGGATATATTTGTCATCAATATTTTCAGATATAATATTTTAAAGACCATAACCATGGAAGCCTATGTGGTGATCTTTACAGTGATCATTTCGGATCTCCTTACCGGCTGGCACAGATGGTCCATAACCTGGGTTCTGCCAAGTATACTTTTTGCCCTGATGATAGCGACACTCATAGTCTCAAAGGCAACAGCACTTCATGCGGACGAGTTCATAGCATACCTGATACTGAATTCCGGTGCGGCCCTTTTGCAGCTCATTTTTGTAAAGCTTTCAATGAACTGGTTTCCCTACCCGGCTATTATCTCAGTGACCCTGTACCTCCTTCTGGACGCAGGGGTTGTGATCTTCGGATTTGGGGATCTTATGACTGCCGTGGCAAGGAGACTTAATCTATGAGTGTTTTGAAGCTCCCTGCGGGATACAGGGCGCCGGTGCTCCGGGAAAGACCACGTTTTAATAAATGGTACAGGGTGCCCTTAAAGGAGGGGATCACGGGAGACGGCTGTCCCTATCATTTTTATATTTCAAAGGGTCATTTAAGGAACCTCATTATCTTTTTTGCGGGGGGAGGTGTGGCCTGGGACAGCTTCAGCGCAGCCCATCCCACTGATGCAAAGGGTGTTTTAACCGGAGATCCGGGGTTTTACTGGGCAAATTTACGCCCTTTTACCGAATTTATGAATATTAACCAGGGTATTACAGAGAACCACAATATCCTGAATCACTTTCATGACTGGAACATTGCGGTTATAACCTATGCCACCGGGGATTTTCATCTGGGAAAGAGCGAATTCCGCTATGATGAGAATGATCCGGAAAAGGTGATGCATTTTAACGGCTACAGGAATTTTTCACTTGCCCTGGATATAATAAAGCATTATTTCCCGGAACCGGAAAATCTCCTTATTGCAGGGGATTCTGCCGGGGGATTCGCCACTGCGGCACTCTCGGACACTGTTCTTAAGCGTTATGATCCGGAGAGGACAAAGGTGAGTGTATGCTCGGACAGCGCTCTTCTGCCCTGGAACGGCTGGAAAAGGACCATGAGGGTATTATGGGATACGGAGCCGGAGATATGCGACAGGATAAAAAGTGACAATCCAGTGACAGACTGGTTTTATGATCTTTACGGGAAGTACGGTGATAAGATAAACTATCTGTTTACCTGCTCATGCAGGGATGAGGTGCTGACGGCCTACTGGAATGCCCTCAAAGGCAAAGATTACGGAAGTGATGAGGAGATAAGGAAGGGTTTTCATGAGGCATTAAAGCAGATGGTCTTTGATATGATGGACATTACGGGGAAATTCTGTTTTTATATTAATGATTTCAGGCTCATTCCCGAAGCGGAGATACATATTCCGGTAAAAAATATCCCGCTGAAGCTTTGGGACAGCGGAACGGTGCACACCTGTATAAGAAACCCGCTTTTCTATTCCGGAAAAATGGACGGTGTGAATATGCATGACTGGCTTTGGGATATGATCCGCGGGGAACACTACAGCGCAGGAATGGGTCTGTTAAGTACATGAACAGTACAGTGAATAAAGGTAATACACAGGCAAAATAAAACTCTTAGAAACGGGGGAACAGGACAATGAAAAAGTATGATGTTGTAGCATTGGGTGAACTGCTTATCGATATGACCGCCAACGGCATATCGGATCAGGGCAATGTGCTCTATGAGGCCAATCCCGGCGGAGCACCCTGCAATGTGCTTGCCATGCTGAAAAAGCTGGGGCACAATGTAGGCTTTATCGGCAAGGTGGGGGACGATATATTCGGCCATGAGCTTAAAGAAGTCCTTGAAAAGGTGGGAATAGGAACAGAAGGGCTTATAACCGGAAAGGATGAGCGGACCACACTGGCCTTTGTAAAGACCTTTGAGGACGGTGACCGTGATTTTTCCTTTTACAGAAATCCGGGAGCCGATATGATGCTTGATAAGGCAGAAGTCAACACGGAGATGATTGAGAACACGGAAATATTCCATTTCGGTACT
This sequence comes from uncultured Lachnospiraceae bacterium, assembly GCA_946407725.1. Taxonomy (GTDB): domain Bacteria; phylum Bacillota; class Clostridia; order Lachnospirales; family Lachnospiraceae; genus NK4A144. Next base: position 16,226 of record CAMJPM010000007.1, on the reverse strand, counting down.
CTTTCCATGACCCATCCCGGGGTAAGGGAGGCTACTGTTTATGCCCTTGACTGTGCGGCTAAAGCCGGGACACTGATATCCTTTGACCCGAATATCAGGGAGCCTTTGTGGGACAGCATGGAGGAAGCGAGACAGCAGGTGCAGAAAGGCCTGGAGTATTGCGATATCCTGAAAATATCAGATAATGAGATACAGTGGCTGACAGGCATTGAAGATTATACTGCGGGTATAGAGTGGATATTCGACAGATATGAGATCTCCCTTATCACTCTTTCTCTCGGAAAAGAGGGAAGTATGGCTTTTTATAAGGATGATCCGAAAGGTAAAGACTACATTTCGGTGAGTGAGAAGCCGTATCTGCAGCAGAATACCATAGAAACTACGGGAGCCGGGGATACATTTAACGGCTGTGTTCTGCACTTTATCTGCCGGAAAGGTATCCGGGGCCTGTCTGAGGAAGATCTCCACGGCATGCTTTCCTATGCAAATGCTGCCGCTTCCATAATTACCACCCGGCGGGGAGCCTTAAGGGTCATGCCTGAGCCTCACGAAATAGAGGAATTACAGGCTTCCGGGGGATCAATAAGGCAGTAATGCGGCAGTAATGCTTGCAATGGCGGCTTCAGGTTGCTATAATCTACAGAACTGATGTCGGCTTTCATGTTTTGAAAGCTGTGAAAGGAGGAGTTATTATGAAAAAGATACTCAGTGTATTACTTACGGTTGCATTGGCTGCTTCAATGCTTGCAGGATGCGGAGGGGCTGCCGCTTCAAAGGGAGGCGGATCCGAAACATTCAAGATCGGTGTTATAGGACCCCTTACCGGCGGCGCCGCTGCTTACGGTACAGCCGTTCAGTATGCGGCACAGATCGCAGTTGATGAGATCAATGCTGCAGGCGGCATCAACGGAAAACAGGTTGAGCTTAAGGCTGAGGATGACGAGCTGGATGCCCAGAAGTCCGTAAATGCCTATAATTCCCTTAAGGACTGGGGAATGGATATGCTGGTAGGCTGTGTCACCTCTGCCTGCTCCATTGCTGTATCAGAGGAGACAAAGAACGACAATATGTTCCAGCTTACACCCTCAGGTTCAGCAACTGACTGCGTTAAGTATGACAACGCATTCCGTGTATGTTTCTCCGATCCCGCCCAGGGAACTGCTTCTGCAAAGTATATAGGAGAAAACGGTCTCGCTTCAAAGGTAGGCGTAATATATGACAGCTCTGATGTATATTCATCAGGTATTTATCAGACCTTTGCAGAGGAGGCCGGAAACCAGAGCTTTGAGATAGTTTCCGCCGAAGCCTTCACAGCTGACAGCAAGACAGATTTCTCTGTACAGCTTCAGAAGGCCAAGGATGCAGGCGCAGAGCTGGTATTCCTTCCCATTTACTACACAGAGGCTTCGCTTATACTGCAGCAGGCAAATACCATGGGTTACAAGCCTGTATTCTTCGGCTGTGACGGACTTGACGGAATCCTCGGGGTTGAGAATTTTGACACCGGTCTTGCCGAGGGCGCAATGCTTCTTACACCTTTCGCTGCCGATGCAGAGGATGATCTTACAAAGAAGTTCGTAAAGACCTTTGAAGAGAAGCATGACGTTACCCCTAACCAGTTCGGCGCTGATGCCTATGACGCCATCTATGCCATAAAGGCAGCTGCCGAGAAGGAAAACGTAACTCCCGACATGAGCATTTCCGATATGTGTGAGGCCATGAAGAAGGGTATAACCGAAATAACCCTGGACGGACTTACAGGAAGCGGCATGACATGGGATAAGAGCGGAGAGCCTACAAAGGGTCCCAAGGCTGTTGTTATCAAAAACGGAGCATACGTTTCCGCACAGTAAATTTCAGTATTTGTCTTATACGGTACCGGCAGGTTTATGTCCTGCCGGTGCCTTTGGAAATTATCAGGTAACTATTATGATGAGTTTTTTCACTTCGCTGGTAAACGGGCTTAGCCTGGGGAGCATCTATGCCATAATCGCGCTGGGTTATACCATGGTCTACGGTATAGCGAAGATGCTGAATTTCGCCCATGGTGATTTTATCATGGTGGGCTGTTATATTATCTTTGTTTTTTCTTCCAGTCTCGGACTGCCAAGCATTGTGGCCATTCTTGTGGCAGTAGTGCTGTGTACACTTCTCGGCATTACCACCGAAAGGATCGCCTACAGACCGCTTCGTAATGCGGCATCCCCTCTTGCAGTTCTGATAACGGCTATCGGTGTCAGTTATTTCCTTGAGAACATGGCTCTGCTGATATTCGGGGCAGATACAAAATCCTTCACTTCGGTCGTGCCCTGGAGCGGGATCGCATTGTTTGGAGGAGAGCTTCAGATACAGGGCATCACCATTGTAACCATAGGAATAAGCCTGCTGATACTTGCGGCCCTGCAGATCTTTGTGCATAAGACCAGGGAAGGACAGGCAATGCTGGCTGTGTCACAGGACAGGGGAGCGGCCATGCTTATGGGAATAGATGTGAATAAGACCATAACGCTGACCTTCGCCATAGGATCGGCTCTGGCTGCCATTGCGGGAGCGCTGCTTGCCTCCGCATATCCCTCGCTTACGCCCTATACAGGCGCCATGCCGGGTATCAAAGCATTTGTGGCTGCGGTTCTCGGGGGAATAGGTTCAATCCCCGGAGCCATGATAGGGGGCCTTACCCTGGGGATAATCGAGATCCTGAGCCGTACCTATATTTCATCCCAGCTTGCGGATGCCATAGTGTTCGGGATCCTTGTGGCAGTGCTTATTGTCCGACCCACCGGTATATTGGGTAAAAATATTCAGGAGAAAGTATGAAAAAACCAAATTTGTCCAAAAAATCAGCAGGACGCTTTACTACATATGCTATCGTGGCCGCTGCATGGGCTGTATTGGAGATCATGCTGCACACGGGGCTTATGAGCAGTCATATGCAGGGGCTCCTTGTTCCGATGGCCTATTATGCCATTGTTGCGGTGGGACTTAATCTCTGCGTGGGAATCCTGGGAGAACTGTCACTGGGACATGCAGGTTTCATGTGTGTGGGAGCCTTTTCCGGTGCTCTGTTTTCGCTCCTTACAGCGGGGAAGCTTCCGGACGGATTGAGATTTTTCCTTGCACTTGTCATAGGTGTGCTGTTATCGGCTCTTGCAGGTTTTCTCATAGGAATACCTGTCCTCAGGCTTAACGGGGACTATCTCGCCATAGTTACCCTGGCTTTCGGGGAGATAATAAAGAATATCATAAATGCCCTGTATCTTGGCATTGATTCAAAGGGTATGCATGTGTCCTTTGAGAGTCAGGCCGCCCTTAATATGGAGCCGGAAGGGCAGATACTGATAAACGGTGCCATGGGTGTTACGGGAACTCCCCACGACTCCAATTTCACCATTGCCATAGTGCTTCTTTTACTGTCCCTCGTGATAGTGCAGAATTTCATAGATTCCATGGACGGAAGGGCGGTAATGTCCATAAGGGATAACAGGATCGCCGCAGAATCCATAGGGATCCCGGTTACAAAGTACAAAATGCTGGCCTTTACCGTCTCTGCAGCGATAGCGGGAATGGCGGGAGTGATCTTCTCCCATAACATTGCCACTCTCCAGTCCACCAGCCAGTATTTCGGATATAACGTATCCATAATGATACTTGTCTACGTGGTGCTTGGCGGTATAGGGAACATAAGGGGTTCGGTCATAGCCGCGGCCATTCTTTATATGCTGCCTGAGCTTCTCCGTGGACTGAATAAATACAGGATGCTGATCTATTCCATAGTTCTTATCGCAGTTATGATATTTAACTGGGCGCCCGGGGCTATTGAGAAGAGAACCCGGTTCTTTGACCGCATCAGAAAGGGGATAAGAAATGGCGCTGCTTGATGTAAAAAACTTAAGCATCACCTTTGGCGGCCTGCATGCGGTGGATGATTTTAACCTGTCTGTCGAGGAGGGACAGCTGTATGGTCTTATTGGTCCCAACGGAGCCGGAAAGACCACCGTCTTCAATCTTCTGACAGGTGTTTATAAACCGACTTCAGGAACCATCCTGCTGGACGGAAGGGATATCACAGGGCATAAAAGCGCAGAGATCAATAAAGACGGCATTGCCAGAACCTTCCAGAATATAAGGCTCTTTCACCAGCTTTCTGTTATAGATAACGTAAAAGCAGCTCTTCACGGGAGTTTTAAATACTCAACCTTTGAAGCCATGTTTCACATAGGTAGATTTTCTTCCACTGAAAAGGAGCTTAGGGAAAAGGCTCTTAGTATTCTCCGGGTATTCGGGCTGGATACTGTATCGGAGATACTTTCGTCAAATCTCCCTTACGGACAGCAGAGGAAGCTGGAGATAGCAAGGGCCATGGCCACGGAACCGAAGCTGTTGCTTCTGGATGAGCCTGCAGCGGGGATGAACCCCAACGAGACCGCGGAGCTCATGGAAACCATAAGCCTTATCCGTGATAAGTATAAGATAACCATACTTCTTATAGAGCATGACATGAAGCTTGTTTCGGGTATTTGCGAATATGTCACGGTGCTGAATTTCGGAAAAGTCCTGGCTGAAGGAAAAACAAAGGAAGTTCTGGCAAATCCCGAGGTTATCAGGGCATATCTGGGAGATGATGAATAATGCTGCTTGAAATAAAGGATTTAACCGTATATTACGGGGTCATACAGGCTCTGAAGGGAATAAGCTTCTCGGTGGACAGGGGAGAGATAGTGGCTCTTATCGGAGCCAACGGCGCGGGAAAGACCACCACGCTCCACACCATTTCAGGACTTATCGAACCAAAGGCGGGAGCTATCCTGTTTAACGGGAATGATATAGTAAAAACCCCCGGACACAAAAGAGTGGGTATGGGAATAGCCCAGGTTCCTGAGGGAAGACGGGTTTTCCCGGACATGACCGTGGAAGAGAATCTGAAGATGGGAGCCTATTCCAGGGAGGATAAGGATTACAGCTCCACTATGTCCATGATTTTTGAACGTTTTCCCAGGCTTAAGGAAAGAAGGAACCAGATTGCGGGTACTCTTTCCGGCGGTGAGCAGCAGATGCTCTCCATGGGCCGGGCCCTTATGTCAAAGCCCGACATTCTGCTTCTGGATGAGCCGTCAATGGGACTGTCGCCTATCATGGTGAATGAGGTCTTTGATATCATCCGTTCCGTTCACGAGGACGGTACCACGGTACTTTTGGTTGAGCAGAATGCGAGAAAGGCTCTAAATATCGCAGACAGGGCTTATGTGCTTGAAACCGGATCCATTACGGTGTCGGGAGATGCCGAGGATCTTTTGAATAATGATGCCATAAGGAAAGCATATCTGGGTGAGTAGATGAGTAAAAACTATGTCATTACAATAGCAAGACAGTTTGGGGGAGCGGGGCTTCCCGTAGCTGAAAGACTTGCAGAAAAGCTTGGAATAGAGTATTTTAACAGGGATCTGGTGGACAAGGCCGCTGAGGAGCTGAATATTCCGGCTTCAGAGATACTGGAGGAAGAGGAATTAAAGGACGGCAGACGGGATTCTGTTTTTGAAAAGCTCTATCCTCTGGGAAACGGCCCCAGAAACAGACAGGACAAGATATTTGCCGCGCAGTCTCATGTCATACAGAGGCTTGCGGAGAGGGAATCCTGTATTATGGTGGGCAGATGCTCGGATTTTGTGCTGAACAGCCATGAAAATGCCCTGCACGTTTATCTGTATGCCTCTCTGGAGGAGAGGGTAAAAAACTGTATAGATTATCTCCACATGACTGAAGAAGAGGCCTTAAGGGTCATACCCAAAGCGGAAAAAGCACGAAATAACTATTATCTGCACTATGCCGGCTACATGCAGGACGATCCCGCACATAAGGATATGATGCTGGATTCCGGAAGATTTGGGATAGAGGGTACGGCTGACATACTGGAATATGCAGTTAGGAGCTACCTTATAAAATGATACAGGCAGGGGAAAAAAGAACGCTTCTGATATCAAGGATAGTGTCCCAGGGCGCATATCTTAAGGAAGAGGGTCCGGAAAACGGACCTGAAGGCACGGAGGTACTGCTTCCGGGAAAACAGATTCCCCCAGGCGCAAAAAAAGGCGACAGGGTGGAAGTGTTTATTTACCGGGATTCAAAGGGCAGACTTATCTCCACTACCGCAGAACCGCTCATAAGCCTTCACGGCATTGCAAGGCTGAAGGTGAAGGAAGTGACGGATATCGGCGCTTTTCTGGATATGGGGCTGGAAAGGGATCTTCTGCTTCCCTTTGCAGAGCAGACATACAGTGTAAAGGAAGACAGCTATGTCCTGGTGGCCATGTACAGGGACAAGAGCGGCAGGCTTGCCGCCACCATGAAGGTCTATGACTACCTTTCCAAGGATTCCCCCTACGGTAAAGACGAAGAGGTGGACGGTCTGGTCTATGAGGTCAGCAGGAATTTCGGAGCCTTTGTGGCAGTGGATTTTAAGTATTCCGCACTTATTCCCGCCAGGGAATTTGACGGCAGTATCCGTGCCGGTGATCATATCAGAGCCCGGGTAAGCGGGGTCAAGGAAGACGGAAAGCTGGATCTTTCCGTAAGAAAAAAGGCATATCTCCAGCTTGAGGAGGACGGGGAGGAAATCCTTAGGATACTGGAGGAAAAAGGGGGAGAGGTACATTTTAATGATAAAGCTGATCCGGAACTCATCAGGGATACCTTCCATATAAGCAAGGCCGCATTCAAGAGAGCGGCAGGACACCTTATGAAGGAGGGAAAAATAATGATCACTGAGGATTCCATCAGAATAGAACAAAGCCGCTGATCATGGCGGCAGGCTTCAAATCAGCAAAAGGAGCTGCAAATCGAAGCCGGGTATTAAAGAAAGGAGAAACATAAAATGAAAGTTCAGAACATTACAGACATTGACAAGTTTTTTAAGGTAGTAGACGAGTGCAAGGGCAAGGTTGAGCTTGTAACAGGAGAAGGCGACCGTCTTAATCTGAAGAGCAAGCTGTCACAGTATGTTTCAATGGCAAACATCTTTTCTGACGGAACCATTGCGGAGCTTGAGCTGGTAGCCTATGAGCCCGCTGATATTGACAAGCTTGTTAACTTTATGATGAACCAGTGAAAACAAGAGGGATGACGCCGTTCAGATCAGGAATGGCTTTTACTTTAATAATCATCCTGTATACGGGAGCCTCTTTACTCATGTCTATCGCGGCATGGAGAGGAGGCTCTTTAACGCTGCCGCTTTTTCAGAATATCATCTTAACTGAAAGCATTGTGCTGGTGCCGGGATTTCTGATAGCCCTGTTCTCCGGTGCGGAGGTGGAAGAGATCTTCCGCTTCAAGAAGATAAAGCCGGGAACGGTGGTGATGGTGATCCTGCTGGTATTCTGCATAGAACCCCTGGTATCCCTTGTAAACGCCATAACGCTGTTATTTTCGGATAATGTGGCCATGGAGATCGCAGAGCAGTATTTTAGTGAGAACAGCACCTTTCTCTATGTGGCACTGGTGCTCGCGATCATAGGACCCCTGGCGGAGGAGCTGGCTTTCAGAGGCATAATCTATGCGGGATTACGTAAATCGGGGCGTTTTCTGGCCGCAATTCTGCTGCAGGCATTTTTATTCGGCCTCATGCATCTGAATTTTAACCAGATGGGATATGCCTTTGTGCTGGGAGTGGTATTCGGGATATTGAATGAGGTTACAAACAGCCTGTGGCCGGGGCTTATCGGTCATTTTATGATCAATTTCAGCAGCGTGGCAGGCACCTTTGCCATAAAGGAGTATATGCCCGAAGCCTTAGCGCAGGATTATTCCAAAGCGGAGCTTATCGGTTCCCTGGGGATCTATGCCATGCTGGCAGTGATCTTTACCGGGGCAGCGGGGTTCCTTCTCGCAAAGATCGCTGAGCACGAGCCGGGAGGCAAATTCAGGCTTTACCGGATATTCCGGGTAACCGTACTTAAGGCTGTTACCCCCTCCGGAAATATAGTTACCGTCAGGAAACCTCCTGTTATCACGGTGCCTGTTGTCATAGGCGTGGTAATAGCTCTTGCCGAGATGACGCTGATGATGATCAATGGATTTAGATAGAGAAAAACGGAGCCGCCATGCAGCAGCCCCGTTTTTTCTTTGATACGCCTTTTATGCCCTCGCATCAATATTTCCGCCTATTTCAGGAGTTACAGACCTCTCCATCATGCCGACCGTTGCAGCACCCTGACTTTCCTGAACGCTTAGCGCGTTGGAAAGAAGAGCAGTTCCCACATCCTGAAGGGTTTTATTTCTTGCCATGGACATAGATAAACCGGCAATATCGGGCATTGCTAATGAAGATACATCCATTAATGACGACACATCCATATGTCCAGCCTCCTTCCCTGGAATGTCAATAAGATCTATAAGGAGCTTCAGTTTTCTTCCTTTTCCAGTTTATAGAGGGAAAAGGAATAACGGTCAAAACAGAAGTCGCTTATATACTTCGGATTATAGCCGTATTCAGCCGCTTTTTCAAGCGGTTTTTTGCTGTCTCCCCTGTCGAAGAGCCACAGATTTCCGGCTGTTTCGGCTGCTTTTTTCCAGCCGGTTTTTTTAAGAGCCGGACAATAGTATTTTAAGCATATTTCGATCTCCGGCACATCTTCATGGATAATGTACCTGTCTCCCACGGAAATATTATCTCTGAAGTATGCTTCCATGATTTCCGCACCGCGTACGTATTCTTCCCTGAAGGCCTGACGGTAGTCCTGCTCGCCGGTCAGTACTATAATCACCGCGGCAAACAGCATGAGAAAGCGGTTGTTATCAAGGGCCGATACGGCAGCATCGGTAAAACAGGCTATCCCCATCCACAAAAGAGCAAGGGAGGGAACGAGATATCTGGCAGTAAAAAGACTTCTTCCTGCCAAAAGAGATACGCCGTAGCCGAAAAACAGAGTCAGAAAAATGACAGAGAGAAGGCAGAGCCCCTCAAAGGCGTTTTCAGCCTTTATCCGGGGGAGAAGGCAGAAAACAACAGCAGCAAAACATGAAACAAGGAGCAGGGCCGACAACAGGGTTATATTTGTCACAAAAGGAAACCTTATGTCGCTTAAAAGCGAGTTAAAGGAAAGGGGAGCCATGGAAAAATAGGAGCTGGCGTTCTTTATCTGGAATACCGTAAGGAGGAGGCCGGGAAGATAAAGGAGAAATATCAGGAGAAGATTTAAGCCGTATTTTTTTAACTCCCGGATATCCCGTTTTACCAGCATGATAAGGAGCAGCATAAGCCACAGCATTCCGCAGGATACCAGGGCAAAATGGTGTATATAGCCTGCAAAGACCGTGAATAATGACAGGGGAATCAAAGAAGCATCATCCTTAAGTATATTCAGAAAGCATGTCCCGGCCATACCGCAGGCGAAAACACCCCAGCTGTACATCCTGATCTCCACACCGTAGTGCAGGAAATGGGGCATGGCTATCAGAAAAAGCTCATAAAGAAAAGCAGTTCTGAAGCCGCAGACAGAAAACAGCTTCCTGCCTCCGAAAAACATTAAGAGGATCATGGGAATACAGGAAAAAAGCTTTAGAACTAAAGGGGAAAAACCAAAAACCGCTGTGAGGAGCTTTCCCGCCACGTTGTAAAAGGGCGGAAGGGTATCATTTACCGTATCACGTATCACCTCCGCCATGCTTCCCCTTATGAGGGCTGCAGTGAAGGCTTCGTCAACCCAGAGATTGTCATTGAATATAAGGGAGATATAGAGAATACTCCCTGCGGCTGCAGTGAAAAGCAGTATCAGTTCCGGCTTTGGAACGGCTTTTTTATTGTCTTTTCCGGTGTTGTGCATATTTGAATTATAACATTTATCAGCTTTTTTTGGTATTTTTTCCAATATATGTTATACTACCCGTTATGAAAAAACTTACAGTGCTGGGAATAGAGTTTAAGGATTATTCCGTAAGAGAGTCCATGCGCCGTATAACCATGTATCTGAATAACGGTATATGCAATACGGTAGACTTCATAACCCATGATGTGCTGCTGAAAGCAAGCGCGGATGAAAGCATGAAGGAAGACCTGGAAAACATGGACCTGCTGATTCCCACAAATAATGACATACTTCAGGCGGGAAATGTGTCCAGCAGATCCCGGGGAAGGGAGATAGAGAGCAACCTTTTCCTTAAAGGGCTCCTTCGGAAGATCTCAAAGGAAGGACGGGGAGTTTTTCTGATCTCACAGACGAAGCAGAAGCTGGATGCCCTGCAGGAATCCCTTACGGGCTTTTACGGCCCCTTAAATATCGTTTATGCCGCTTCCAGGGAGGATACCGCAGGCGGAGATGATTCCATAGTGAATGAGGTAAACAGCAGCCTGCCGGATGTCATAATGATGAATCTGGAATCCCCGGATGCAGAACGCTTTATCAGGGAAAACAGGATGAAGCTGAATGCCCAGCTGATAGTGGTTATAAGGGATGTATCCTTAAGAGTCAACAGCAGGGGAGCCGTGAAAAAGGGAGGCTTAAGCGAATTCCTGATGCGGAGGCTGTTTAAGAATGCCCTGAATACCTATGACAGGGAGAGCGCTTCAGCCGACAGCTCCGAAAACAGGAAGATGGAAGAGTTCCCGGATCCCGAAAAGATAATTGAATTTGGGAATAAGGTCAGCCTGGGGGACAATTCAGATGAAAAGCCGGATGAGGAAGCGGATGAAAACCGTAATGAAAGCCCGGATGATGGAGCGGATTAGCGCTTGTGTGAAAGAAAATCATCTGATTTGTAAATAATTCACAAAAAATATCGGTCAAAGTATTCCATTTTTTGTATTATAGCATTAAAATGGTATTTAGCATGGGTGCCTGAGAAGGAGTAGAAATATGATTTCAAACCAGATACTTCAGAATACTGTTGACGGGCTTAAGGATATTACCAGGATCGATATGAGTGTGTTTGATACCGAGGGCAGGAGCCTGGCCGATACTTTTAAATTGACTGCTGCGGGGGAACAGGATATCAGAACATTTGCCGCATCTCCGGCAGACAGCCAGGAGATACACGGATATCAGTTTTTTAAGATCCGTGATGATGATCAGCAGCTGGAATACATTCTTGCCACTAACGGCAGCGGTGAAGATGCCTATATGGCGGGAAAGATTGCGGCATTCCAGATACAGGGGCTGCTGGTTGCGTATAAAGAACGCTTTGACAAGGATAATTTCATTAAAAATCTTATCCTTGACAATCTTCTTCTGGTGGATATATTTAACAGGGCAAAGAAGCTCCACATAGCCACTGATGTAAAGAGAACAGTTTTTTTGATAGAATCCGAGGGGGAGAACAATACCACAGTTCTGGAGATGGTGAGGGAGTACTTTATATCCGTAACGTCGGATTTTGTCACTGCGGTGGATGAAAAGAATGTCATCGTGGTGCATGAGCATACAGAGGAAAAGACCGCTGACGAGAACAAGGGTATAGCGGAGAAAATGCTGGAATACCTGGGAAATGAGGGTGCAGCGAAGATAAGGATCTCCTACGGGACATCCGTGGATGATATCAAGGATGTGAGCCGTTCATATAAAGAGGCCAAAATGGCTCTGGACGTGGGAAAGATCTTCTTTGAAGAGAGAACCGTGGTGGCCTACAGCTCACTGGGGATCGGCAGGATCATATACCAGCTGCCAATTCCCCTCTGCAGGATGTTCATCCAGGAGATATTCGAGGGGCGCTCTCCCGAGGAATTCGATGATGAGACACTTGCCACTATTAACAAGTTTTTTGAGAATTCCCTCAATGTGTCCGAAACAAGCCGTCAGCTCTACATACACAGGAATACCTTGGTCTACAGGCTTGATAAACTGCAGAAGACCACAGGTCTGGATCTTCGGATCTTTGAAGATGCCATTACCTTCAAGATTGCCCTTATGGTGGCAAAATACATGAAGTACATGGAAGAAATAAATTTTTAACGGGAAATTTTTATGATCATTCTTGAAGACGTTAATAAGTCATATTCCACAGCCGGGGCGCCGGCACTGAACAATATCAGTCTCCACATAGAAAAGGGAGAATTCGTATTTATCGTGGGGGATTCGGGATCGGGAAAATCCACTCTCATAAAGCTTCTGCTTCGGGAGCTGACCCCTACCAGCGGAAGGATAATCGTAAACCACACGGATGTGGTGAAGCTGAAGCACCGGAAGATTCCAAAATACCGCAGGAGTATAGGCGTGGTATTCCAGGATTTCCGGTTGTTAAAGGACAGAAATGTTTATGAGAACGTGGCTTTTGCCCAGAGGGTCATCTCGGTTCCCGCCCGGGAGATAAGGCGGAATGTACCGGGGGTGCTGTCTCTTGTGGGACTTGCCGAAAAATACAAGAGCAGGCCCAGGCAGCTTTCTGGAGGAGAGCAGCAGAGAGTAGCCCTTGCAAGAGCCATTATCAATGATCCGCCGATCCTTCTGGCAGATGAGCCCACGGGAAATCTGGATCCCAAGAACTCCTGGGAAATAATGAAATTACTGGAGCAGATCAATAAGAACGGCACTACGGTCCTTGTGGTCACCCATAACCGTGAGATCGTGAATGAGATGCGTAAAAGAGTTATCACGATGAAAAAGGGTGTCATTGTGAGCGATCAGAAAAAGGGTGGTTATATAGATGAGGATTAGTGCGGTTTTCTATGCTATTGGTCAGGGTGTCAAAAATATATTCAGAAACAAGATATTCTCTCTGGCCACTATTGCGACTATAGCATCCTGCGTTTTTCTCTTCGGGGTGTTCTATTCCATTGTGCTGAATTTTTCAAATATAGTCAGGAAAGCCCAGGCCGGCGTCGCCATTACGGTATTTTTTGACGAAGGGCTCTCGGATGAGGGAATTAAAGCCATAGGTGATGAGATAGATAAAAGGGCAGAGGTCTCAAAGCTGGTATATGTCTCTGCGGAAGAGGCATGGGAATCCTTTAAGGCCGAAAATCTCGGGGATTACGTGGACAGCTTCGGGGACGATAACCCTCTGGCAGAGGATTCCAACTACGAGATTTACATGAACGATATCTCCATGCAGGAAAACCTGGTCTCATATATAGAATCCCTTCCTGGTGTGAGACAGGTACGGAAATCCGCTGTTGTTGCCACAATGCTCACCAGTGTGAATTCCCTTATCTCCTATGTCTCCATGGGAATAATACTTATCCTTCTGGCCGTATCCATATTCCTTATAAGCAACACGGTGGCAATAGGTATCACGGTACGGCGTGAAGAGATATATATTATGAAGCTCATCGGCGCAACGGATTTCGTTGTAAGGGCGCCCTTTGTGATAGAGGGAATGATACTCGGCCTTGTGGGAGCGGCAATTCCCCTTGCAGCCATCTATTTTATCTATAAAAAAGCAATAGAGTATTTGGTGGACCGGTTTGCGGTGCTGGATTCTCTTCTGCAGTTTTTATCTATCAGCGAAATATTCACTACTCTTGTGCCTGCATCACTGATACTGGGTGCGGGTATAGGATTTTTGGGAAGCTTTGTGACTGCCCGGAAGCATTTAAGGGTGTAACATGAAAGAAAAACCCGGTTTTTGGGGAGGGGTGGTTACCGGCCTCCTGCTTTCTTTAACAGCTCTTCTGATCATATTTTTCGGCGGATCAGTCCATAATTTTCTGCTGGGCCGCGGATTCACCCCGTCAGGGGGAGATTCTCTCCTCACTTCAGAGGTAAAGGAAAAGATAAGCATTATAAATAATTATATTGATTATTATTATCTTGATTACCAGGAGGATAACAAATCCGGAGATACTCCGGAAGACCGGGCGGAAGGAATATATAAGGGCCTTGTGGCATCCCTTAATGACAAGTATTCCGATTATTACACTGCTAAAGAGTATTCCAGGCTTACCGAATCAAATAAGGGCTCCTTTGAAGGCATAGGGGTTACCATCATCCAGAACGAAAAAGGATTTTTTGAGATCTCTGGTTTTGCTTCCGAGGATTCGGCTGCGAAGGCAGCGGGAGTGGAGATCGGAGACATTTTTTACATGGTGGACGGTGTATATGTGTCCGGTATGGATATGTCTGATCTCGTTGATAAGGTCCGCGGGAGAAAGGGAACCAGCGTAGATGTGGTGATGCTCAGGGGAGAGGATATGGAACAGATTGAGTTTACCATTCCCCGGCAGAAGGTGGAGGCGATAACAGTTTCTTCCAATATGCTGGACAGCGAAACAGGCTATATCTTAATCGGTACTTTTGAGAGTATTACGGTGGAACAGTTTGAAAGCGCCCTTTCCTCCCTGAAAAACCAGGGAATGAAAAGACTTATAATAGATCTCAGGGGAAACGGCGGAGGCATGGTGGATTCGGCGGTAAAAATAGCCGACGACATCATTTCCACGGGAGTGGTAACCTATACCCTGGACAGCCGGGGATCCAGAAGGGATTATAATGCGGAAACACCTGAGGAGCTGGGGCTGCCCCTGGTTGTTCTGGTGGATTCATCAAGTGCCAGTGCTTCCGAGCTTTTTACCGGAGCAATAAAGGATTACGGATCCGGTACCGTGGTGGGAACCGCCACATTCGGAAAAGGGATCGTACAGAACATCTATCCTCTTTCTGACGGTTCGGCAATAAAGCTCACCAATTCCCGTTATTACACTCCAAAAGGGATAAATATTCAGGGAACAGGCATAGAACCCGATGTCATGGTTGAGTTTGACGCTGATCTCTATCAGAAGGACGGTACTGACAACCAGCTGGAAAAAGCGCTGGAGGTCGTTAAAAGTTTATAGTCAATTTGACAGAAAATTCTTGAATGTTTCCGACATTTGTTGTACAATATTTATATCTGTGCGGCCGGGATATAAGGTGCCCGGAACCGCAAATCCATTTAATTTCGAGGAGGTAAAAGAATGGCAGTTAATCGTTTTGTGCTGAATGGGATTTCGTATCACGGACATGGGGCAATTCAGGAGATTCCGGGACTTATCAAATCAAGGGGTTTTAAGAAGGCTTTTGTGGCTTCCGATCCTGATCTCGTGAAGTTTGGGGTAACGAAGAAGGTAACGGATCTTCTTGAGAAGGAAGGTATCGGCTATGAACTTTATTCCGATATCAAGCCCAATCCCACCATTGAAAATGTACAGCATGGAGTAGAGGCCTACAAGAATTCAGGCGCTGACTGCATGATTACCATTGGCGGCGGCTCTTCCATGGATACAGGTAAGGGTATCGGAATCATCATTAACAATCCCGAGTTTGCGGATGTCCGCTCCCTTGAGGGTGTTGCTCCCACAAAGAAGCGCACGGTATTTACCATCGCTGTTCCCACAACAGGTGGAACAGGGGCTGAATCCACCATCAACTACGTTATAACCGATGTTGAGAAGAAGAGAAAGTTTGTGTGTGTAGACCCTAACGATATTCCCGATATCGCGGTTGTAGATCCCGACATGATGTCATCCATGCCCAAGGGACTTACCGCTTCCACCGGAATGGACGCTCTTACACATGCCATCGAAGGTTACACCACAGGCGCAGCATGGGAGCTTGCTGATGTGCTTAACTTAGAGTCTATCCAGCTTATCGCAAAGAATCTCCGCAAGGCAGTTGAGGATGATCCCGACGGCCGCGAGGGAATGGCTCTGGCACAGTATGTAACGGCTATGGCTTATTCAAACGTTGGACTTGGAATTGCACATTCCATGGCTCACACTCTTGGCGCGGTATATGACACACCCCACGGTGTTGCATGCGCAATGATGCTTCCCATAGTTATGGAGTTCAACCAGGAGTATACCGGCACGAAGTTTAAGAATATCGCCGAGGCCTTCGGTGTAGACACCACAGGAATGGATGAGAAGGCTTACAGACAGGCAGCAATTGACGCAGTTCGCCAGCTCTCTGTTGATGTGGGAATCCCCACAAAGCTTGAGAAGCTTAAAGAAGAGGATCTGCCTTTCCTCTGCGAGTCCGCAGCAGCAGACGCCTGCGCACCCGGCAACCCCAGACACGCAGAACTCGCCGACTTCGAAGCAATGTTCAGGAAACTCATGTGAGCGTAGTGATTTTTCTTTCAGAAAAATCACGGAGCGATATGGCACGTTTCCTTCGGAAACGTGTCCTGCGAAGCAGGATTAAGCCCAGACCTCAAGTCTGGGCTTAACCTACGAGCAAAAATATCTCTGATGTTTTTGCGAGTATGAATAGAGCGATATGGCACGTTTCCTTCGGAAACGTGTCCTGCGAAGCAGGATTAAGCCC
>CAMJPM010000006.1 GCA_946407725.1 uncultured Lachnospiraceae bacterium | reverse complement strand
TAATGAGCCGAATGCGCGTATCTATTCAGAAACCGGAGGGTTCTGAATAGATACGCTTTTGATATAATCAAGCCCCCGGCATCACTACCGGGGGCCGTTAACTCGGGTATTTATGTAATTATTACTCTTCTATGTTCTCGATCTTGTCCTTCCGTGCCTCTATTTCCTTGGCCTGCACATCAGCCGGAGCCGGTTCATAGCGGTTGAATTCATAGGAGAACTCACCGATACCACCGGTCATGGAGCGGAGATCCGTGTTGTATCCGAAAATGTTGGCTTCCGGTATCTCGGCTTCTATAATCTGCTTTCCGCCCTCAACGGGGGTCATGCCCAGAACCCTGCCGCGGCGCTTATTCAGGTCGCCCATTACGTCTCCGGTGAACTGATCCGGAACAGTAACCTTCAGGGTTTCAATGGGCTCCAGAAGAATAGGTGTAGCCTTCATGAAGCCGTCCTTAAATGCCAGCTTGGCCGCAGTCTTAAAGGACTGCTCGGAGGAATCCACCGGATGGTAGGAGCCGTCATAGAGGGTAGCCTTAACGCCCACAACAGGATAGGCAGCCAGAGGTCCCTTTTCAACAGACTCTGCCAGACCCTTTTCAACAGCGGGGAAGAAGTTCTTCGGAACCGCACCGCCCACTACTCTCTCTTCAAAGATAAAGGACTTCTCCATATCTCCGCTGGGCTCGAATATGATCTTTACATCACCGAACTGTCCGTGTCCGCCGGTCTGCTTCTTATATCTGCCCTGCACATCGGACTTGCCGCGGATAGTCTCACGGTATGCAACCTTCGGTGTGGAAAGCTCAATCTGTACCTTGTACTCACTCTCAAGCTTTGCCTTTACAACGTCTATCTGCTGTTCACCGATACCGTAGAGTACTGTCTGGCGGTTAAGGGAGTCGTTCACATTCTTAAGGGTAAGATCCTCTGCGCACATCTTCGCAAGTGCCTGGGAGATCTTGTCCACATCACCCTTGTTTACGGGCCTGTAGCGTACAGCCGTATAAGGTGTGGAGATCATGGGCTTTGAGTACCTTATTGCAGTGGCCTTTGTGCCAAGGGAATCACCGGTCTTTGTAACGGAGAGCTTTGCGAAGGCTCCTATATCACCGGCGTGGAGCTCCGGAACCTCAATTGCCTTGTTTCCGCAGAGGGTATAGAGCTTTCCTGTCTTTTCCTCGGTCTCCTCATTGACATTGTAAAGAACATCGCCGCTCTTTATAACCCCTGAGCAAACCTTGAAAAGAGAATACTTTCCGATAAAGGGATCGATAATGGTCTTCCATACCAGGGCTGTCTTCGGTTTTGCAAAATCGTAGTCGGCTTCAAAGATCTCGGAATTGGCGGTATTGATGCCTGCAATCTTTCTGCCCTCGGGGCTGGGAAGATACTTCACACAGTCGTCAAGAAGGGTATAAATGCCTCTGTTCATGGTGTTGCTGCCCATGGTAATGGGAACTATGGTGCCGTCGCAGACACTGGCGTGAAGAGCTGCCCTTATTTCCGCATCGGAGAAGGTCTCGCCTCCGAAATACCTGTCCATGAATTCCTCTGATGTCTCGGCAACTGCCTCCATAAGGGAATCCCTGTAGGTCTGAAGGTTTTCCTTTGAATAATCGGGGATCTCGCACTCAACAGCCTTGCCCTTGTCATCCCAGCGGAAGGCCTTCTCGGCCACCACATTCACATATCCCACAAATTTCTCGTTCTCCCTTATAGGGAAATGGAAGGGCGCGATCTTTTTACCATAGAGTTTTGTCAGCTCCTCAAGCACATTCTTGAAGGAAGCATTATCTATATCCATATTGGAAACATATACCATCCTGGGGATCTTGAACTTATCGCAGATCTCCCATGCTTTCTTAGTTCCCGTCTCTATTCCGGACTTTCCGTTGACAACGATTATGGCAGATGCGGCAGCTGTGGCAGCCTCCTCAACCTCACCCACAAAATCAAAAAATCCGGGGGTGTCCATGATATTTAACTTTGTATCCTCCCACTCAATGGGTATCAGTGAAGTGCTGATGGAAAACTTCCTCTTCTGCTCCTCCTTGTCGTAATCGCTGATGGTGTTGCCGTCATCGACGGTGCCAAGTCTGCTGGTTAATCCTGCAAGATTAGCCATGGATTCCACAAGGCTGGTCTTGCCTGCTCCGCCATGCCCGAGGAGGGCAATATTACGGATTTTTTCAGTTGTATAAACCTTCATGCAAAAATTCCTCCAATAAAATATTCATGCCTGACTGGCAAGCATGAATATTTTACCAAAAAATATCAATTTTAACAATGGTTTTTGTGCCTTATGCTACAATTACATTTGCTGTGGTGCCGGCGGGTTCTGGTAGATTTTCTCGTTTACCCTTTTCAATTCTTTTTCCAGGTATTTGATGGTCTTTTCGGCATTTTCAGACTGTGCCACCTCCAGGGCATCCTCCAGCACATCACGCATATTCATCAGGTATACATTGATCTCTTTTTCTGATTCCATAGGTACCCTTCTTTCTTTATACACGTTACTATTGTTAATCCATGTTATGTCAACCGGTTATTTCGTTACCTTTATTTTCACCTTAAATTTCGAAGCATTCTTATCCTCCCCAAAGAAGGCTGTAATCACCGCGTTTCCTTTGGTCTCACCGTAGGTGATCAATCCGGTCTTTTCATCCACCGTGGCCACCTGCTCATTGGAGGACTTCCAGGAATTTGGCACAATGGATGAGCCGCCCTCCAGAAGCTGTCCCACACCGTCTATATGCCTTATTTCACCGGTCTTCACCTTTTCCGGCTTCTCCGCAAACTTCGGTTCTTCCACGGTGAACTCCACGCTCTCGCCCTCACTCTTGTCCTCGTTTATTCCGGTCAGGGTGAAGGTCCCGGACTTCTTCTTTATCATTAGCAGTCCCTTTTTGACCTTTACGGATGCCAGCTTCTTATTTGAGATCCTGTATTTTTTGTAGCTTTCACTAAAGTACTTCGACAATTCCACCTTCTGCCCGACGGAGAGATACCTGCTGCTCCTCACTATGACAGTACAGGTTTTGGCAAGCTTACTGTTATTTCCAGGAACAGCTGTTATCGTTACTCTTCCGGGCTTCAATGCTGTGACCAGGCCGTTTTCCGATACGGAGGCCACCGTGGGATCGGAGCTCTTAAAGCCTGTCTCCACTGAAGTCTTTGCAGGTATGCATACCGCATTCAGCTTTTCGGTGCTTCCCACCTCCAGCTCAATATAATCCTTATCAAGACTCATTCCCGTAAAGGTGGCATTTATACTGCTTACATCCACAGGATCCCCGTCCTCTTCCGCAGTTATCTGAAGATTTGTGGCGTTCTCGCATATCAGGGTGTCATCCTCTCCCTCAAAGCCGACCCTCACCGCTCCCCCATCGGCGTTTCCGTTTCCGCTGACGGTTACGGTAGTCAGTTTTTCGCTTCCCTCTACGCCATAGATGGTACTGAACTTTATCTCAAATGTGTCATTTGCTCCCAGGGATGAGAGATGGGCCATATTATTGCCGTTTTCATCATCCACATCCACCTTTATATCAGGGCTTCCGGACTTCACCTGTATCATCCTCTTATGGTCTGACATGCTGACCTTCATAGGGGTCTTATCATCCGGATCCTCTTTCTTTACGGTGCATGCTCCCTTGCCGGATCCCACATAAAGGACATCCTTTTCCTCAGGCTGTTCCTTCTTTTCAATGTCATAATTTACGGGACGGAAGGTAAAGACTTCGCCGTTCTCCCTATCCTCCTCATTTGTGACCTTAAGGCCGTTCTCTTCGCTGAAACCTGCGATACTGTTTCCTTCACTGTCCAAAATGCTGTACCTTAAACGGAAACGCGTATCCTTCCCGTCCTCTTTTGCCTCCTCCACCAGCATATTCCTTAAACGGAACCTTAAGCGGAAATCATACCTGTTCCTCAGGCGGAATCTTAAACGGAACCTTAAACGGAAACGCAGGCGGAACCTTAAGCGGAAGCGCAGACGGAACCTTAAGCGGAAGCGCAGGCGGAAAGCTGTGGAAACAGAAGAGGGATCTTCAAGCCATTTTTCATAATTCTCCTGATCCTTTTCTGTCCATTTATTACCGTCAAAGTTATCCGCATACAGCTGTTCCAGTTCTTCCCGGGTGAGTTCATCCAGATCTTCATCATAGTCTGAATGGAGATCCTTATCAAAATCGTCCGCTTTTCCGTTTACATCGTTAAAAGCATCCTCCTCCGGATCGTCCCAGGGATATTTCTCAAACCAGTCCTCCAGATACTTTGACCAGATGAAGCCGTTATATTCCTCCTCATCCTCTTCAGTCCACCCGTCTTCCTCATCATTATCCTCATACCAGAATTCATCTGCCATGGCTCCCTTGTCAAGGCACACCGTGGAGTAGATATCATAGGGTACAAAGGCCAACTCTTCGTCATCCGCTTCTGCCGACCATTCTACAGGTTCATTATCCGCATTTAATCCCAGATAATAGTTCCAGCCGGTATAATTACCCTTGTTATCTTTTGTAAGGTTTATATAGCATAATTCCCCGGGATGGTTGGAATCATAGATCTCTATTTTATCCTTGTTTTTATTCATTCCGTAGGCAAGCACCGCATGTCCGCCCTGGGGACTGAAGATACCGAGGATCACGGGATGCCCTTCCTTTTCTCCCTCTTCGATAATCCTTACGGCTTCGTTCATATCGGTAAATAACAAGAAACACTCCTGCACCCACTCGTCAAACTGGGAAATCTGCATTGCTTCAATGAATTTCCTCAGATCTGTGTCTATATCCTCAGGCTCATCATCGCTTTCATCCCTGTCCACCTCGTTTCCGGAAAGGGTCAGGTCCGCAAGACCGCTGTCCCCGTACAGTGCCTTTTTTTCCGGATCCTCCGTAAGTCTGGGATCGCTGAAATAGTCACTGTAGGAATCCACCTCTATACCGTTATTGGATACCTTAAAGAGAGCACCGGAGGCGGCGAGGCCGTAACAGCTTCCTCCCCATTCATCTTCCCCGTAGCACTCGTAGACATAGCTTCCCCTTCGGCCGAATACCGAATAATACCTGGATTCCGGGATGTAATAATCTTCATCATAAATGATCTTTCCTTCATAGGGATCATCCGGATCATCCCCTTCGTCATAGTCCTCATTCTCTTTCAGATATCCGAAGCCCCTGTAACTGTTGGGGATCTGGACAAGGTTCATATCCAGCTTCCGTCCTGTACCCGACGTCGGTTCCGGAGTGGGTTCCGGGGTAGGTGACGGCGTCGGTGTCGGCGTCGGTGTCGGTGTCGGTGTCGGCGTCGGCGTCGGTGTCGGCGTCGGTGTCGGCGTCGGTGTCGGCGTCGGTGTCGGTGTCGGCGTCGGTGTCGGCGTCGGCGTCGGCGTCGGTGTCGGTGTCGGTGTCGGCGTCGGTGTCGGCGTGGGTGTCGGCGTCGGTGTCGGCGTGGGTTCCTCTTTCTCTGTCCAGAGGGCATAAAGGGTGATATTTGAAGTAACCCTGTCACTGTCAAATTTCCACTCATTGTCTTTAGTACAGTTTTCATCCTTAAACCAGCCCCCGAAGACATAGCCCTCTGCTTCGGGATCATTGGGCTTTGTCACAAGTCCGTTACTTTCAACCACCTGGGGCTCAGGAGCAGTTCCGTGTCCGTTTGCTTCAAAGGTAACGGTATAGGGGGTTAAGGAAAGATATCCGGGTTTACCGTTGTCGGGATCGTCTAACCTGAAATACTCCAGACCTGTATTACCTGAATTGCAGGCAGTTCCTTTTCCGCCGGTCAGGTTATTACAATTAAAGAATACTCCTAAATAATCTATGTTATCGTAATCATCAACAACCTTTTCCTTAAATCCATCATCTGCATAGATCTGCTGAAGAGAAGAACATTTTGAGAACATTTCCGTACAGCTATTCACTCCGGTAATATCCAGATCTCCAAGATATACTTTTTTCAGGCTTTCACATTCAAAAAACATATTTGACGTGTTTTCCAGGGTTCCTCCGGTCTCGCTGCTTCCACTGGCCGAAAACGTTGTATGGGAGAAAGAAACAGATCTGAGATTTGTACACTGGAAGAACCATCTGTAAAAACTCCCTGTTTCAAATGTACAGCCGTTAAAAATAACCTCTTCTATATGATCGGTGGCTACGTAACCTTCACTGGTTCTTTCATATTCTACAAACAGATTAGGCGCATACATCAGGGGGTTATTGGTATCACTGTATAACCCACCCACTTTAGCTTCATTAAACTCGGCATAAGTGATCCTGCTGCCTGAAAACACAGCATTGGGATATATGATCTTTGCCCCGTCGACCCTTACTTTTTTAACATTCTCCGTAAACATGGAATACCATGGCGGCAAGTTATCGGAACCTGCAATTGCCTCTCCATACAGAACAACCTTTGCTTCAACCGGACTGCCCTCATACATCGCTTCAACAGTGACCGGGATTATGAGATTTGTATCATCCCCCAGATATCCGGCTAAATGGCATACATAGGATCCGTTCTCCCCGGAAGCTCCCTGTTGTCCGGTTCTTCCGTCATTTCCCACCGGCTGTACGTCATAAATCCATGAAGAGAGATCAAATTCCGTCCACTCATCATCTTCCGTTCCGTCTTTATCCCAGCCCTCCCAGTCATCTGATCTACCTGTCAGCAATCCCTTCTTACTGCTTCCCTCATCTATACGGAAATATCCTCTTGGATCGGTAAGAATACCTTCGGAATCGGCAAGTTCATAATAATGGGTTCCCATTCCACCGGTAAGCATATTACAAGGCCAAAACATGTTTCCATCAGAAGGGTTGCTCCCGACTGTCGGCGATATATTTGTATAAATCCTCCTCAGAGAATCACAGCTCTGAAACATGCATTCATAATACTCAACGTTCCTAAAATCAAAATTCTTAAAGAAAACCCTCTCCAGCCTGCTGCAGCTATCAAACATGGAGGAAACATTTGTTATATTGCTGCTGTCATTCTGTTTATTATCGAAAAGAAAGCGGACAGTTCTCACATTTATATTATCGTGAAAGAAATCCTGAAAGCTTGTAACATCCGTAAATTTACAATTTCTGAAAATGACTTCCTCTATTTCGTTTTCTCCGTAGGTTATATCACCATATGTATTAAGGGGTCTAAAACAATAGTCATCATAGTCTACTCCAATTTGATTATTTTTTTCAAAAACCACATTATCCAGCTCTAAATACCTGACACAGGGGACGTACTTGGCACAAAACCCTTCAAATACCGCTCCCTTGACCTTCAGGCTTTTTACGGTATCCGGAACAAGGCCTAGATAATTATTAAAATCGTCAGTCCTCGTTATCACCACAGGGTATTCATTCCCGGAATATGTAACACTTCCCGGGATCATCACCTTCTCCGAAGATCCGGTATATTTTGTGATATAGATCTTTTCCGGATCCTGGTCTTTTGATGTATCTCCCAGGGCAAATGTCCAGCTATTTGAAGAGGGATCAAATACATCCCATTCTTCGTCAGCCTCTTCCTGTTCCTCTGCTGCTGTACCATTAAGGATATCCTGATCCTTCCCCTGATCATTCCCGGGCTTATTCTCCCCGAATGCAGGCAGCACGGATGTCATGATCATTGCCGCAGTAAGTAAGATACAGATTCCTTTTCCGGTTTTTTTGAACATCAGAAAACCTCCCTTTACTAAAACGGCCCAGCCCCGGTTTCTACCGGAGCTGAGCCAGATTGAACTTAAGCTCTTATTTTGTAACCTTGATCTTCACCTTCAGCTTTGCAGCGTTCTTATCCTCTCCGAAGAAGGCTGTTATCGTGGCGCTTCCCTTAGTCTCACCGTAGGTGATATATCCGGTCTTTTCATCCACCGTGGCCACATTCTCATTTGAGGACTTCCAGGAATTTGGCACAATGGATGAGCCGCCCTCCAGAAGCTGTCCCACACCGTCTATATGCCTTATTTCACCGGTCTTCACCTTTTCCGGCTTCTCCGCAAACTTCGGTTCTTCCACGGTGAACTCCACGCTCTCGCCCTCACTCTTGTCCTCGTTTATTCCGGTCAGGGTGAAGGTCCCGGACTTCTTCTTTATCATTAGCAGTCCCTTTTTGACCTTTACGGAAGCAAGCTTCTTATTTGAGATTTTGTATTTTTTATAGCTTTCACTAAAGTACTTCGACAATTCCACCTTCTGCCCGGGGGCCAGATATTTACTGCTCCTCACTATGACTGTACAGATTTTGGCAAAGTTACCGCTCTTTCCAGGAACAGCTGTTATTGTTACTCTTCCGGGCTTCAATGCTGTGACCAGTCCGTTTTCTGATACAGATGCCACTGTGGGATCGGAGCTCTTATAGCTCACTATGGCATTTGCCTCGGCCGGTGCGCATACTGCCGAAAGCTTCTCGGAAGTTCCGGCCTCCATCTCCATATAATCCTTATTTAAGCTCATTCCGGTAAGCAGGGTGGTCTTTCCGTCCTTATCTATGGAAATCTCGAGGTTTGTGGCATTATCACAGATGAGACTCTTATCATCCCCCTCGTAACCTATCTTTACAATTTCACCGTTATCATTTCCGTTTCCGCTGACAGTTACGGTTGTGAGTAACTCATTACCCTCTTCTCCCGAAATGGTCTTAAACTGTATCTCAAATCTGTCCTGTGACCCGAGAGCCGAAATATGGGCTACATTTGTTTTGCTGTCGTCATTGACATTCACCCTTACATCGGGGCTTCCGGTCTTCACCTGTATCATTCTCTTATAGTCCGCCAGCTTAATATTCAGACCACTCTTGTCATTCTTATCTTCCTTCTCAACTCCAAAGGATCCCAGATCCGAAGAGATGAAGAACGCATTGCTCTGCCCCGTCTCAGTATTGTCATTAATATTATAGTTCACCGGACGCAGACCGAATATCTCTCCGTTTTCCTTCATTTCCGTATCCTGAATTGTAAGGCTGCCGCCGTCACATTCCGCCACTGTGTTACCGCTGTCGTCAACCACTTTATATGCAGGTGTTCCGGTTTCTTCGGTTTCGGTACCCCTTAACCTGAAGTTTGTATCCTTTTCCTCCTCTATGAGCATATTCCTTAAGCGGAACCTTAAGCGGAAATTAGTACCGCCGAAGTTGTAACCCTCAGATTCCTTGTTTTCACTGCTCTCGGAGCTGTAGATATTTCTGAGCCTGAACCTTAAGCGGAACCTTAAACGGAACCTCAAACGGAACCTTAAACGGAACCTCAAGCGGAACCTTAAGCGGAACCTTAAGCGGAAGTTTGCGGGAACGGATTCCGGATCCTTAAGCCAGCTCTTATATAGCTCATTTTCTTCATCATTCCAGTTTCCGAATTCATCCTCGTATAGTTTTTGCAGTTCTTCATCAGTTTTGCCCTCAAGCTTATCCTTATCATCCGCCTTATCTCCAATGGAATAAGCGCTTCCCGTATTACCGCTTTTTTTATAGGCCTCCTCTTCTTCATTCAGCCAGCTGTACAATTCATAATATTTTTCGCAGAAACCGTTCCAGACGAAGCTTTCATATTCCTTTTCATCTTCATTTGTCCATTCCTCGTCCCCTTCGTTTAACCTGTAATACCATTCCTTATCTCCCATGGCACCCTTATCTGTCCAGAGAGCCGAATAAATATCATAGGGAACAAATGCCAGATCTTCATCATCGGAATCGCCATCCCATACAACCTCTCTTTCATCAGCAGTAAATCCCAGACTGTATCTCCAATGGACGTATTTTCCGTCTTTATCCCTTGTAAGCTCAATGACCCTCATTTCCTCCGGATCAGGATGGTTGCTGTCGTATATTTCTATTCCGTTGCCATCCTCGGTAATTCCGTATGCCAGCACTGCATGTCCGCCACCCTCACCGAAAAGAGCAAGGAGTACCGGCTGCTTTTCCTTTTTGATAAGCTTTACCGCATCATCAAGATCCGTAAAATACCAGAAACAATAATCTATCCATTCATCAAACTGGGATATCTGCATGCCCTCGATAAATTTCCGAAGATCTGTCTTTAAATCCTCAGGCTTATCATCATCAGGATTGCGGTCCACAGCATGATCTTTAAGGGTGAGATCCGCAATACCGCCCTTACCGAATTTTTCTGCTATATCGGGATCGTCGGTGTAGTCATTATCATATTCTGAATAGGACGCTACATCCACGCCGTTATTTGACACCTTAAAGAGTCCGCTGGTGGCAGCCATACCGTAACAGCTTCCCCCCCATTCTTCATCACCGTAGAACCGATTTAAATAGCTTCCTCTCCTGCCAAAAATGTCCCTGAACCTGGATTCCGGAATACAGTATTCATAATCGGGGATGATCTTGTCATCATCGGGATCACCGGGGTCATCATCATCGGGATCGTAATCCTCATTCTCGATCATATATCCCTGTCCTCTGTAACTGTTGGTTATCTGGGCGTAGTTCAGATCCCATACCCGCTGTTCCGGTTCGGGTTCTTCCTCATCCCATCCGGCATACAGGGTAATATCGAAGGTCACCTTATCCTTGCTGAAATCCCATTTTTCCGTAAGATCGTCATCTTTATACCATCCGGTGAATACATACCCCACTGCAACCGGATCATTGGGCTTTGTTGCAAGGCCGCCTTTTTCCACCGTCTGGGGCTCCGGTGCTGTCCCATGTTCATTAACAAAAGTAACTGTATAGGTTGTAATGTCTTCCTCTTTTTCCTCATCCCATCCGGCATAAAGGGTAATATCGGAAGTCACCTTATCATTGTCAAAATCCCATTCCTTGCCTTTAGTACAATTCTCATCCTTATACCATCCGGTGAATACATATCCCGCTGCAGCCGGATCATCGGGCTTCGGTACAAGGCCTCCCTCTTCCACCTCCTGGGGCACCGGATCAGTTCCGTGTCCATTGGCGTTAAAAGAAACTGTATATTTTGTAACTTTTTCCTCATCCCATCCGGCATAAAGGGTAATATCGGAAGTCACTTTATCCTTGTTGAAATCCCATTCTTTCTTACAATCCTCATCCTTATACCATCCGGTGAATACATATCCCGCTGCAGCCGGATCATCGGGCTTCGGTACAAGGCCTCCCTCTTCCACCTCCTGGGGCACCGGATCAGTTCCGTGTCCATTGGCGTTAAAAGAAACTGTATATTTTGTAACTTTTTCCTCATCCCATCCGGCATAAAGGGTAATATCGGAAGTCACCTTATCATTACTGAAATCCCATTCTTCCGTAAGATCGTCATCCTTATACCATCCGGTGAATACATGCCCATCCGCCGTGGGATCCTCGGGCTTTTCTGCAAGGCTGCCCTTCTCCACCACCTGAGGCTCTGTTTCTGTATCAAAATCATTATCAACAAAAGTAACCGTGTAGGCTGTCGTGGAAAGAAAGCCGGGTTTGTTTTTTTCATCTAACCTGAAATAGGTATAGGTTATGTTATTCTCTCCGTCACATTTTGTCCCGTTCTGTCCCGTAAGCTTTCCGCATCCGGAGAACATATAAGTATCCTCGGCCATAGAGGAAGATACTGTCTTTTCCTTAAAACCCTTATCTACATAGATGCTTTCAAGAGAAGAACATCCGGTGAACATATTATTGAGATAACTGAGAACATAGGTTTTTCCTGTAGAATTCATGTCTCCCAGAAGATCGCCCAGGTATACTTTTTTCAGGTTTGTACATTCATAGAACATAGTTTCCAAGCCAATCAGATTTGATGCCGTTGTATCAGAAAAGGTGACGGTTTTCAGATTTCTGCAGTAATTAAACATTCCCAAAAAATAAACAGCATCAAAATTGCAGCCGTTAAAAGCCACTTCCTCTATACTGACATTTTCGCTATTTTCGCTAGCAAAAAATGTACGCTCCGCTCCATCGTTTTCATTGCAAAAGCTTACTTTATTAAACGATGCACTTTTAATCCTGCTTTTGGAAAAAACCAATTGGGAATTATTCACCGCTGCCCCATCAACCCGGACTTTTTTTACATAGCTGGGGAAAAACATATAATCACCTCTGTTACCGGTTCCATCCAATACCAGGCTCTTCATTTGACCGTTCACTTCTATCATTCCGGGAATAATAAGGTTTGTACCCTCCCCTATATATGCATGAAGTTTGTAGCCCTCTACATTCTCCGAACCATCTCCATTGCCCTGCAGCATATCAGGAAAAGGCTCATAAACCCACGAAGATAGATCAAATTCCGTCCACTCATCATCCTCCGGTTCATTTTCCCAGTTCTTCCAGGAATCACTCTTTAATGTCAGGTATCCTTTTTGTCCGTTTTTATCAACACAGAAGCGATTAACTCCGTATCCTTCTTCTCCACATCTCGTTCCGTTTCCACCGGTTAACAGTACGCATCCGGAAAATGGCGGATCTTCGCTAGCAGCTTCGCTTGCAGCAGCAGAAGGCAATTCAGGCTCATTATTCACATAAATCCTCCGAAGTGACTTACAACCGGAAAAACCGGCAGTAATGCCTGTAACTTGGGAAAAGCTGAAGTTTTTAAAGAATACCCTCTCCAGGCTGCCGCAATCTTCAAACATCCCACTGATAATCTTAATATTTTTCGAAGCATTGTCAGCATTAGAAAAAATAAACCTTACGGTTCTTAAGGCATAACACATATAAAAAAACCTACCAAAGTTCTCAACCGGTTCTTCTTCGCCATCGTTTGACCATACAAATGAACAGTCCTTAAATAATGCGCTCTCCAGCTGGCTTCCGAAATCATCCTCATCATTTTTACAATATGGCCTGAATAAAGAAGCATCTGTATTTAAGAATTTAGTCCCAACAAATTCAACATTTTTGACATTCGGGCAAAGTGTATAATTAAAATCCTCTATTGTGGCGCCCTCAACCCTCAGACTCTCTACAGTATCGGGAAAAATTGCATTACTGGCAGTCTGTTGGTCCTGGCCGCTAGGCATTGGATTTATAGTCTGCCCGCTGTCATTGTTATTACTAACCCTCCGTATTACAATAGAGTAAGTTGTTGAACCGATGGTCACTTTTTCCGGCACATATACTTTTTTTGCACTTCCTTTATATGCTGTCAGAATACAGGGATTTTGACTTTTATCACATTCCCAGTCATTAATATTGAATTCCGCCCATCCGTCGGAATCCTCTTCCTGTTCCTCAGCTATATCCCCCTGCAATATCTCCGGCTCCTCCTCCGTCTGAATAACCGGGGCTGAAGCTTCAGCCCTGCTTTCCCCCTTAACGGGAGCCTCCCCGAAAACCGGGATCACCGACGTAAACACCATGGCCGCCGTGAGTATAAAACAGATTGCCTTTCCCTTATTCCTGAACATAAAATATCCTCCTCCTTCAAATTCTGAGAGCCACGCCTTTTAATGCCCGCTTCCCCTCGCGAATAACCTTATTAAAATTGTACTAAAATAAATACCTTTCTATATGGTACAACAAAACCACTAAAAAGGTCATTATTTTTATAAAATTTTTATAGCAAACGACAAAGTTTTTTACTTTGGCGTTTGCTGCGCCGGATTTTATATTGACCAAAAATATACCTGTTTTTGGTCAAGTGGCCGCCTTGGCGGCATATTTCCTAACAAAATCCGTGCGCATCCGCCGGAGGCTTTATATTGAACGACAAATCCATTTTGTCATTCAATATAATAAATATCGCTTGTTTTTATGGGTGAATTTAGAATGGCATGTGTTTTTTATACATCCCTCTCCTGCATATTCCGGAGGAGATAGTACACATTTCTGTAATTCTGCTGACGGCCGTTCTGCAGGAGATACTCCACATCTGCAGCCGCATCCTCATCAGAGAGCAACTCCGGAAGCCAGGGGGCATAGTGGTCGCCGGCGCCTTCCTTCAGCTCTTCTATGAAGCCGGAAAGCTTCTTGCCCTTGTTGTAGCTTCTTCCCACCGTATCCGTTGCCGCATCCAGACAGTCGGCGCACAGAACTATATCGATTATGGGCTTTGCGGAGCTCTTCGAGGAATCGAAATCATTCGGATAACCCCTGGAGTTGTCGTACCATTTGTGATGGCTTATTGCCACCTCGCCATATGCTTTTGTTGAAGCGTATTTCTGCATCATGTTATAGCCGGTTCTGGGATGGGTTTTGATAAGGTCAAATTCCATGTCCAGAAGCCGCCTGCCATAGACAAATACTGTATCGATTATGGTGATCTTGCCGAAATCATGGCAGAGAGCAGCATGATAGGCAAATGACAGGATCTCATCTTTCCGGGAAAGCACATCCTCCCTGGTTTCACAGCCTAAGACCCCGATAAGCTTCTCCGGGAACTTCCTGATAAGATGTCCGCAGAGACACTCGGTGATCTGCCCCACCATCACGGAATGTACATACGTAGGGGGATGGAAGGCCACCAGGCATTGCAATACCATGTTTTCAAAGCTCACGCCCCCGGCAACCTCGATAAAGTCCTCTATTATCCCGGAGAAATACTCCAGCATTATAGTCAGAGTCTCTCCGTTTGGCATATGGAAAGCGTAGGCTATCATGTTTTCATATATGGATTTAAGGAAACTCTTCTCCTTCATGGTAAGGTATTCCTCATCCTTAAGGAGGCAGATATACTCGCTCGGTATGGAGAGATTTAATAAAATGGAGGCCGGGGAATAGTCCCTCACATCCCTCTGCCTGTAGATCTCCACCAGCTTTTTCCTGTAATTTTCCTCGGGCATCCGTCCCGCGAGATATGCGTTCCTTAAATACATGACCTCCAGAAATCTCCGGTCATCCATGCCCTGCAATGCTTCTTCCAGGTATTCCTTATTTGCATCCCAGAACCCGCAAAGCTCCTTTGACCTTATGGAAATCTGGTTTAACTGCTCTTTAGTAAAGCCGCCGGCATTCAGGGACTCCGCCGTCATGGCATAGTAATACAGGGTCCTGAACCTGGCATAGATCCAGTCATAATCCGGCACAGCCTCCCTGTAGAAGGGATCCTCCGTAACCTGGAGAAGTATCTCCAAAAGCTTAAGCTGCTTTTCATTGCTCTCGCTGTCCCCGTAAATTCCCTCGAAGAACGCCACGGAAAACCTGGCATTTGTCAAAATGATCTCCCGGCTCTCCATGTCCTGTTCCATAAAAACATCCTTATCCAGGAGCTTCATAAAAAGATTTCCGACTTCGGCGCCCTTTTTCCTGTAGAGATCAGCTATCTCCGGGTAGGCTTTTATGCGCTTTGTCATGTTCATCAGCTCATAACAGGCGCCTATCTCCGCATTGGCCTGACGAACCATTTCCCCCATGTTTCCCTTATGCTCTGCATCCTTATAAAGCTTTTCCGAAAGAAGGGACATTATGGGGAGATCCAGGTTTTCCCCTGTTTCCGGGGATACCAGTTCATCCCCGAATTCCTCGATAATGCCTTTGCTGTCAACGCTCAAGCCTTCCTCTGACTTGATAAGGGGATAAAAAACGGAATCCAGAAACTGACGGTTCTTCTCCGCCAGCTCTCCTATCCGGACGAAATTGTCCCGAAGCCTTTCCCTGTATTTATCCGCATCCTCTATTTCATTTAAGCTGGGGGTGGAAAGCCGTCTTATTTCCGAGATCCTTTCCACATATTCCCTGTATTCTGCCTGCATATCTTTCTCCATTTCCCTGTCATCCGTTGGCCAGCCCGTCAAGGTCCTTATAAAAATCCGGATATGAGATGCCGACACAGGCGCTGTCCCTTATCTCCACCGGCTGAACATCACTGCTTTTAAGGGCCGCCACGGAAAAGCTCATGGCTATACGGTGATCCTTTTTAGTCTCTATCAAAGCGTGGTGCAACGTCTTTCCGCCGTGGATCACCATGCCGTCCTCCAGCTCCTCTGCGTCCGCTCCCATGGCTTTAAGGTTATTCACCGTAAGGCTGATCCTGTTTGATTCCTTTACCTTTAATTCAGCGGCATCCCTTATTACCGTATCCCCGGAGGCGGCAGCAGCCACCACCGCTATGAGGGGCAGTTCATCTATAAGTGTGGGGATTATGCTCCCTCTTATTTCACATCCCTTGAGATCCGAGGTGAAACAGGTAATGATATCACCTGTTTTTTCTCCCGATACGGTGCGCTCGTTTTCAATGCTGATATGGGCCCCCATCTCCTTAAACACCCTTAAAATTCCGTCTCTGGTGGGATTTATCCCCACATTTCTTAAACAGACTTCGGAATCCTGCACAAGGAGCGCTGCTCCCATAAAATATGCCGCACTGGAAATGTCGCCGGGTACCTCTATATCAAGACCGTGAAGCTCTTTTCCGGGACGCACCGAGCACACAGGGTCTTCATCGCTTCCCCCTGTGATATCCGCCCCGAAGGCAGAGAGCAGGAGCTCCGTATGATTTCTGGAAAGAGAGGGCTCAATGACCCTGGTTTCCTTATCCGCATAGAGACCTGATAGGAGGATCGCTGATTTTACCTGGGCGGAAGCCACCTTTGTCCTTATTTCGCCCCCGTGGAGAGCGCCCTTTTCAATAAGGAGGGGCAGCAGTCCGTCTCCCTTTTCCGAACGGATGGAGGCCCCAAGCTGAGACAAAGGCTCTATCACCCTCTTCATGGGACGCCTTGATAATGACGTATCCCCCGTTAAGCAGCTGTCAAATCCCTGCCCTGAAAGTATCCCGGAAATGAGCCTCACTGTGGTTCCGGAATTGCCGCAATACAGGGGGGCGGCGGGCCTTTTTAACCCGTTAATTCCCTGTCCCCGGACAAGGATATATTCCCCGTTTTTATCACTTCCCTCTTCTATCTCTATCCCCATGGCCCTGAAACACTCCATGGTGGAAATACAGTCGGCGCTTTTTAAAAAACCCCGTATCAGGGTATCTCCCTTTGCTATTGATCCGAACATTATGCTCCTGTGGGATATGGATTTATCCCCGGGAACCTTTAGCTCTCCCTTAAGACCTTTTATTGCGTGCGGAATCCTCAAATCTCATCCTTCCTGTAGCTTTACAGCCCATCCCTGATCCGTTCCGGCAGCTATCCGAAAACGGTTCTCATGTCCTGCTGAATATCCTGTAGCCCTTTTCCATCAGATCCGCTATGGCGAGGGCCATGGACTCCCTGTCGTAAAACTCTATCCTTAACGCCCCCTCCTCGTAGCTCCTGTTATGCACTATACCGATATTCTTAATGGATAAGCCGTGGGAGGAAAGGATAGTGGCCACTATGGCAATGGCGCCGGGTTCATCCTCCACGTCAAGATGCATGACATAGGACTTCTTTATGGGGCCAAGAGGCGCATCATGGACGGAATCCCTGTAGTTCTTTGCATCCTCAAAGATCTCCTTAAGCTTTCCCCCCTGATGGGCGGCAATGAGATCCCGGGTCTCCTCAAGCATCCCGATATACTGATCCAGAAGAGCGGTCATCTGCTCCGGATTTTCCAGACATATCTGCTCCCACATCACCGGATCGGAAGAGGCGATCCTGGTAATATCCTTAAAACCTCCTGCGGCTATGGCCTTCATGAACTGCTCGGGAGTATCCTCCTTTTCAATAAGCCTCACCAGATTATAGGCTATCATGTGGGGCACATGGCTCACCGCCGCGGTTATCCTGTCATGGAGAGCAGGGGAAAGCGTAAGGGGCAGGGCCCCAAGTTTTTTCACAAGGGTTTCGTAACGCTTGATATGTTTATCCTCTGCGTTCCTTCCCGGGGTAATGATATAGTATGCGTTCTCTATAAGGTGGTCACTGGAATTTGCGTAACCCGATTTTTCCGAACCCGCCATGGGATGTCCGCCGATAAAGACCTTATCCGGCAGCTTTTCCTCCACAGCCTCATGGATCACGTTCTTTACCGAGCCCACATCCGTGAGTATGGTATTACCGCCAAGATATGGCTCCAATGCATCGAGATATGAAATATTGGTATCTACAGGTGCGCATAAAAAAATAAAATCACAGTCCCTGAAGCTGTCATCAATCTCCAGAGTACCGTGATCTATTATTCCGTCCTTCAATGCGGCGTCAAGGGTTTCCTTTGACCTGTTAAGGGCGGTAATGTATGCGTCCGGAAATACCTTTCTCAAATTCTTTGCAAGAGAACCGCCGATTAGCCCGAGGGCAATAAATCCGGCCTTTATTCCGGTACTCATTTCAATCTGTGCCGATCCTTTCTTTTTAGCGTATCAAAAAGCTGTACTGAAACCTTAAGCTTCAAAACCGTTATTTATCCGCTTCCTCTTCTCTTCTGGACTCTACGTATGCAACACTTGCAACCACCGCTATTATTATTCCCAGCGCAATAAGTGCCATTACCGTAAATGCCGACAGTGCTACAACTACTCCTGTATTCATGTTTTTACCTTTCTCCTGTTGTCTTCTATAATCAGACGGGGTGTCCCGTATCCTCCTCCATATTCAGCCGGGATGCTCCCGTATTGTCTTTATGTTTCAGATAAGCCGGGATACTCCCGTACTCTCTTCTGTTTTAATATTCTGTCGTTCACTGTGCCTCAGCCGGGGTTTCCGCCCTTCGATATCTGATTAAGGGCATTCTTTTCCTCTTCTTCAGTATTAGCGGTATTTGCGTGCTTCTCATTGTATTCGAGATAGGTCTCGTATACCTCTATCCTGCAGGAATCCGATTCCGGCATGCCGATGAATACTCCTCCGTAAATATTGCCCCCTACAGCATGGCTTACACGCACCACATTTATAAAGGCGGGTATCACATCTCCTGTCCAGATCTTTATATTTGCCCTGTAAATGGCACCGTTGGTCAGCTCCTGTTCGCAGATAAAACCCACACCGGCCCTGGAGATATCAAGCACCTCCACCGGTATGCCAAGACCTGAATCATCATCAACCCTGGTCATATAGAGCTTTACGCTTAAGGTGTGTCTCCTGTACTTTCTCCTGTTAAGATCCAGTTCCGCCATTAATGATGCCCCTCCTTATTTCTCCGTTTATTTCCTCAGGCTGATGCCTTCTGTTAATTATATAATATTTTCAATTATCAGGCAAATAGTGTTACTGTCCCGGCGGGGCTCTGTATATTTCTAATACAGCTCCCGCAGCACAAGCACGGTTATACCCTGATTATCCCCGGGAATGATGCGTTTAACCTTCGGATCCGTTGAATACCAGTCATATATCATGCTTCTAAGCCTGGTTCCCCTGTTAAACCCGTGTATAAGACGGAGCTGGTATACCCCTGACCCTGCTTTAGCCAGCTCCTTATCAATTCTTTTTACTGCTTCTTCCTGTGTAAGGCCATGCAGATCTATAGATACAAAGGGTTCCTTCATTCTTCCAGTTATTCCTCTCTCTGCGATATTGCCGGAGCTCCGGAAAACGATTTCACGCAGCTGTTCCTTAAAAGCACACCGTCATTGATATTATAACAAAAGTTCAATGCCTCTTGCAATTCTGTCCGCAAATGTATTTTCCCGATTGAAAGCCCGCATTTATAAACATTCCGGGAATGCTTAAGATAATGACGATGAAAATGGACCACCAACCCCGTCCCTGGAGCTCAAAAAGATCATCCTCATCCTCGTAATGTATAAAAATTTTTCTTATCTATATCTAATTTATTTCAATATTTCTCCGATATAATATATATCAACAGAAAGAGCTATCTTTTTTTGTTGACATAATATATGAAAAAAGGCTATTTTATATTTTGGTGCGAGGTTTTAGACATGATTATTTCCCATAATATAGGCGCAATGTTTGCAAACCGGCAGCTCGGGATAACTAACGGGCAACAGGGTAAGTCAATGGAGAAACTATCTTCCGGATATAAGATCAACAGGGCAGCGGATGACGCGGCGGGACTTTCCATATCCGAGAAAATGCGGAAGCAGATAAGAGGTCTGACCCAGGCTACAAATAACGCGCAGGACGGTATATCCTTCTGCCAGATCGCGGACGGGGCTCTTCAGGAGGTTCACGACATGCTGGACCGCTGTAAAGAGCTTACGATCAAAGCAGCCAACGGAACAATGAGCGCTTCAGACAGAGCTGATATACAGAACGAGCTGAAGGAAATCCAGAATGAGATAGACCGGGTTCATACCACTACGAAATTTAACGAGCTGGATGTGTTTACGGACGACGGACTTCAGCCAACCATTTATGTTGATGAAAACGGAGCGGATGAGATCCGGTCAAACATTAAGCTCGGTAATATTAATGTAGAAATAACCGCCCCGTACCTTGGAGCGGGGGGAAGCTCTCCGGCGGCGGTGACTTCTACAAGTGGTGTCAGCACTTCCGGAAATAATAACAGTATGTCAGAGTTCATTGTGAAGGCGGCATCCGATGCGGTGTCCAAGCTTGCCACAGCATATCCCACGCTTTTCAGTACCTCTTC
The DNA here is from genome assembly GCA_946407725.1 of uncultured Lachnospiraceae bacterium. Classification (GTDB taxonomy): domain Bacteria; phylum Bacillota; class Clostridia; order Lachnospirales; family Lachnospiraceae; genus NK4A144. The sequence continues at coordinate 48,747 of CAMJPM010000006.1, read as the reverse complement.
CTCACAGAATGTTAAAATAGGTCTGGAATTAGGTAATATAGACGGTGCCAGCGGGACACTGGCTTTCGCCCGGTTTGGCGCATCCTATATTCCCGGCGGTAATACAACCAATATTTCATATACCCTGAAGGTTGACACATCGGATTATGACCCGGCCCAGTTTGACAGTTACTCAGCCGAAAAGAAAGCTGACCTTGCAGCGACAATCGCCCATGAAATGACCCATCTTGTCATGGATGATACCCTGACATCAGGCATGTTGCCGGGCAACAAGGAAAGCTTCCCGAAGTGGTTTAAGGAGGGCACGGCCCAGACCTCCAGCGGGGATAACGGGTGGGTTTCCCATCGGATCACTCCTTCTTCAAGTGATGCGTCCATAAAGAATTATATGTCCCAGCTTCTTACCATGGAATATGGGGCAGGTTATCTGGCGGCCATGTATCTTGGATACGCTGCATCCGGTTCTTCAACAGTGAATTCAGATTCCATAAAGCAGGGACTTGATAAGATTTTCACGGATGTAGCAAACGGCAAGCTCCTTAGCGATGCAATAAAGGACAATACCTCATATTCAGGACTTGGGGATTTTGAAAATAAGTTCATGAAGGGCGAGGGCAAGGAGCTCGCCTTTGTAAAGCAGTTACTGAACGCAAGGGGAACAAGCGGCGCAGGCTCCCTCCTTGCAGACTCTCTTTCAACAAGTGAGGCTGCTGCATTTTCTTCTTTAAGCGGCAGTTACGGAAGTTATAATATTGATAAAAATTACAGTGAAGTTAAGAATTCATACGATCAGGGCTGGAAAAACCTGACCCCCGGTTCCATTTACATGGGCGATGATGCCGATAATGAGGCTGGGTTTTCGATACAGGCCGGGGCGGATAACCTCGAAGATAACCGAATAAAGCTTAACCGCTACAATCTGTCCTCCGCAAGACTCTTTTATTATGACAGCCCGGAGGAACAAGGGGATTCGGCTGGCTCAGTGAGCAGTGCTGTTCTTGATGTAAGCACCATTGAAGGTGCCAGGAAAGGCATCGACCAGGTTGATATGGCGAATAAGAGGGTGAGTGCCATCCGTTCATATTACGGAGCCATGCAGAACCGTATGGAGCATACCATCAAAAACCTGGATAACGTGGTGGAAAATACAACTTCCTCAGAATCAAAACTGAGGGATACTGATATGGCGCGGGAAATGGTAGAATTCTCCAAGAATAATATTTTAGCCCAGGCAGGGCAGTCAATGCTTGCCCAGGCCAATGCGTCAACTAACGGAGTGCTTTCGCTTCTTCAATAGCAGCTGATCGTAGCACGACTCTAATGAGCCGAATGCGCGTATCCATTCAGAAGCCGGAGGGTTCTGAATAGATACGAATATAGTTTGAAAGAAATAATAATGGGTGATATTGTAAAGATAAGATGTAAAGAATGCGGAAAAGAGTGGAGAATAAATACCGGAGCCGGTATGCTTCACGGTAGTCCTGATTCCATTAAAGCTGAGTTTCCCATCGAAATGAATGATAAAATAGAAAAGCTGTTCTTAAAGGAGAATGGCGGTGCCGTCATGGAGAGCCTGTCCTTTTCCTTTAAGGAGGCTGTCTGCAGGGACTGTAAGGAAATCGTAGCTGTTCCCATGCTTTTTTCTTTAAGGGAAGGTGACAAAAGACGCGTAGTGGGACCCTGCCCTTCCTGCGGAAAAGAAAAGGTGAAACTAATCAGTGATTTGTCCAATTTGCCCTGTCCGGACTGTGGGAAGAAAGAACTTGAAAGATCCTTTGAAGGCCTGTGGGATTAGTATTTGCATTATCTATTTGAATTCAGCGCAGTAAACGACAAAACAATAAGCAAAACTTTAGTCATAGCTATTTTTATTTGAATGCTCTTAGAAATCTTTATGTTATCGAAGAACTTCCGGCCTGGAATCCAAACCTAAGAAGCAGGACAACTATCAGAACGAAGGAAACAAGGCATTTTACAGATCCATCAATCGGGGCTGCTGCTCTGGGGATCACTCCTGAAGGTATTTTTAAGGATATTACAACCTTTGGGCTGTTGTTTGAATCATTGGTTGTACATGATCTTAGAGTTTACGCAGATACGATAGGAGCAAGAGTATATAAATACCGTGACTCAAAAAGGCGGGAAGCAGATGCGGTAATACAATTTAATGATGGATCATGGGCTCTTATTGAGGTTAAGCTTGGCGGAGAAGAAGATATTAAGCAGGCCTCTGAAAACCTGATCAGAATAGCCGGTGACATAGATTATGAAAAATCCGGAAAGCCTGCGTTTCTTATGGTCATCACGAAGAACAAGGTTGCATATCAGATGGAAAACGGTGTTTATATAGTTCCTTTGGGGTGTCTGAAAAACTAAATGAAATGTCCACCCGGCATTGCATTTTTATCTGAATATCAACATCCCGAGAATGCTTAAGATAATAATTACACCGCCTGTGACGGCAACGTATTTCGCGGTTCTTTTTGCATCTTCAACAGCTTCGGATTTCGGTTTTTTCGTAAAGAATGAGCCCGGACAAAAAAGATTGAATCCCGGGGATCCTTTAAAATATTGATCCACCCTGCAGCGAGTAACAGGCATATTCCAAAGATCAGAAATAATGAACCACCAACCCCGTCCCTATAGATCAAAAAGATCATCCAGGGTCAGGACTCTTGTGATATGCTCTGTATGTGCTGAACCTTTAATGCCCTCAGCACTGATCACAACAAGTTTTAAGGCATTCTTCGTTGTTGTTTCCTGCTTAAACACCTCCATTTTATTAAGCAGATCATCCTCATCCCTGGAAACGATCGAAAGCGCTGTATCGGTGAACTTCTCTTCGCACAGGTTTGTGATACCGTCAGCCCGCTCTATTACCAGATCGATCTGTGCCCCGCCTTCCTTCCTGCTGCTGATCCATGAATATTCGTTTGTCTTTACACCGGATATCCCTAATGCCTTCTTTATTTGTTCAATATGATATAAGCACAATATTTCAAAGGCGTGTCCCCTCCAATTCATATATTTTCCGGTGTCTGCTTTATATTCTTCAAAATTATTAACCTTCTCAGTTGCATTTTTCGATAAAAAGTTATAGTGAAATAACAGAAACGGATCGACCAATTGTAATCTTAATGGATGGCCTTTTATATAATTATCTTTGCTTTCATGTACATATCCGCACCTGACAAGATCATCAACCGATCTTGTGAACGTGCCCTGAGGAATACCCAGTTCTTTCTGGCATAGGGCTTTTGAAATACCGTACCGGTTGTGCGACAGACGCTCCATAATCCTGTCATATACCGGCGATTTCTTTAAGGTCGCTTCCAAAAGCTTCCTGGTTTCATTACGCAGTAACGCATGCTGATTAAAGCAAAGGGTGTTGATATTCCATGTAAGGCTTTCATCAGGATTCAACAGATCAAAAAAGAAAGGAAGTCCGCCAAAGACCATTTGCGCTTCAGCAATCTGTCTGCGCGTCCATCCAAAATCCCTGTCCTTCATATACTGTTCTGTTTCTTTAAGTGAAAACGGTCTTAGAAATATCTGGCAGGTAACTCTGTCATACAGGCTTCCCGAATTCTCCATGATATTCTGAATGATCCAGGATGTGGCACTTCCACAAATAATAAACAAAAGATTATTATTAACAGTACCACATCTATTCCAAAACTCACCAAATGCCATCAAAAAATCTGACTTCGCCGTAACAAACCATGGAAATTCGTCAAAAAACACAATCCGTTTTCCATAAACAGAACAGATTATATCATCAGAATTTAGGATCTTTTCCAGTCTGGAAAAAGCCTCAAACCAATTCCCCGGTCTTTTTTTATTAGTATCTCCGGCCTCTTTCAGCCTTTGATAAAACGATTCTAATTGAACTGTTTTATTCCCGCCCTCAACACCGGTTGCCCTAAAAGCGAAATAGTTTGCAAAGGTCTGTTCAACGAGATAAGTTTTGCCGACACGGCGCCTTCCATATACGCAAACCAATTCAGATTTCTTTGTCTTTCCGCAGCGTTCCAATTCACGGATTTCATTCTTTCGTCCAATTATTTTCATAAAGATATTCCGTAACTGTTCAGAACAGTCACTTGCGTTCACCGCAAGTGACGTCTGAAACCCCTGGTATTTCCTTTCCTTTGATTATGAGAGCCACGCCATTTAAAGTTCGCTTCCCCTGACACGTTCAGATTGACATTGTTCCGCACTTTGAAACCCAACCCCATTATACAATAGCATCCCCTTATTATCAATAATCAGGCTGATAATTGGAGATTTTTTATATAATTATGCATTTTTCTCCACTTATTCACATTGCATGTGGCATCCTGTAAACCTGATAACTAAACCGGAAAAGAGTGGAGAATGAATACCGGAGCCGGTATGCTTCACGGAAGTCCTGATTCCATTAAAGCTGAGTTTCCCATAGAAATGAATGATAAAATAGAAAAGCTGTTCTTAAAGGAGAATGGCGGTGCCGTCATGGAGAGCCTGTCCTTTTCCTTTAAGGAGGCTGTCTGCAGGGACTGTAAGGAAATCGTAGCTGTTCCCATGCTTTTTTCTTTAAGGGAAGGTGACAAAAGACGCATAACGGGACTCTGCCCTTCCTGCGGAAGAGAAAAGGTGAAACTAATCAGTGATTTGGCCAATTTGCCCTGTCCGGACTGTGGGAAGAAAGGGCTTGAAAGATCCTTTGAAGGCCTGTTGGATTAGTATTTGCATTTCTATCGCCTCCCTGGCTCCTTTGAGAGAACTGACATCCACATGCGAAATATTCTGTAAGGAAATATATTCAGACAAAAAATACACCTGTTTTAGGTCCGGTGCCGCTTTCAGCGGTTCTCGATCAAAACAGGTATATTTTTGATCTATTTGAATTCAACGCAGTAAACGACAAAACGAAATGGGTTTTGTCGTTTACTATATTACTGGAGCAGCTGCAATATGGACTGGGGCTGCTGATTTGCCTGAGCAAGCATAGCCTGACCTGCCTGTTGTAAAATACTTTCTTTAGAATATTTCACCATTTCAGTTGCCATATCTGTGTCGCGTATTCTTGATTCAGACGCTGTTGTATTCTCAACACTATTATCATCGACTTTTATTGAATATTCACATCTGTTTTGCTGGGCACCAACCATTGTTCTTTGTTCATTTAGTATTGCTATTGCGTTAGATATACTTGATAAGCTATCTCTAGCACCCTCAACATTTGTCATATCAATACCATCAATTCCAAGAAAACGGCAATTTGCCTGTGGACGGATAATATAAAACCCTTCCGTATTTTCATTTCCCGCTTGAATCCATATATTCTTATCTATATATTTTATTTGCTCTCCACTGGGTTTATTGACTACTGTTTCTGTTTTAATCCATTTTCCTTCCTCGTTTCTTGCTATAGGCTCAAATGTTGATTTTCCACCGTCGGGATATTTATATGTTCTATCATCATATATATATAATTTTGAAGGCTCTGTTGTATTATAAGCATATTGTTGGTAATGGTCGGAAAACAGTTTAGAATTTGCTGCTTCCATTAGTTTTTTTACAACATCTTCACCAGATGAACATCCTGATATATTAACCTTCAATACAACATTTCCATCCGTGCCACTGTTTCCACTCACTTCATAATCCGAACCTAAACTATCATCTGTAAAGAGAAAGCTATAATGTCCGGAACAACTTGCACACGTACTGTTAAAGCCTTGTCCATACAAACTATCAACTGTATAATCCGTTCCCAAACCAGAAAAATCTAACCAGGCCGATGCATATGTATTTCCAGACATGCCCATCGTCCCAACAGAATTTGTTATTAATGACCATGATTTAAGTGTATCACTTTCTTCAAGTGATGCCGTATGATTAGTCGCAATTGACTTTTGTATTTTAATATCTGTATATACGGTGTTCCCGGAAGCATCTTTCATATCTCCAGGTGTTAAGGTCAAACAATAATAATAACCATTACCATCCGAATCTACATCCCATATGTGTTTTCTTTCATTAATTCCGTTTGAGAAATCGCTGCTAACGGCTGAAAAATCCTTTCCTGTAATAGAATTTATTGCTGCCAGTACATTCGAATAATTTTTATATCCAGGGCTATATTTTACTTGTCCAGTACTTCTCCAATCAGAACCGCTAAATTTTAAGGGGCTGGTAAGTTTATCTCCATCAAATATGTGATTATTTCCTAACACTTCCGTAATACCATATTTGTTTCCTTCTACCCAATAACTCTCCGATGATATTATTCTTTGAGTACCGGGATCACTTGTATCATATACTAACTTTGTTCTTTCCAGGCCAAAAACCGGCATTTCATTAAATACAGTTGTCGTAGTTACTCTATCAATTTCTGTTCGAATCTCATCAATTTCATTTTGTATATCATTACGATCACTTTCAGACATTGTTCCATTGGAGGCTTTAACTGACAATTCTTCCATCCTATGTAACATAGCATGGATTTCTTCCATTGCACCATCTCCTATTTGATTAAAAGAGACTCCATCCTGACAGTTGTCGGAGGCTTGTGATAATCCTCTGATTTGCCTTCTCATTTTTTCCGAAATAGAAAGCCCCGCCGCATCATCAGCCGCCCGGTTTATTTTATAACCAGACCCCAGCTTTTCAGATGATTTTGTTTTTCTATCGTCCACTATTCCTAATGATCTGTTCGAAAACATTGACAATACATTGTGCGCTACAACCATTCCTGACATTATCTATCCTCCGTTTTCATGTATCCTATACTATTTCAGTCTTCTCATTCCTGAGAAAATCTGCCGGAAATAATCTGTTTGCATTTATATCGGTTCAAAAGCACCAATACTTTAGCTATTACTAATTTTAATTTGGATCAGATTATATGGATATCCTCTTTCATAAGCATTTCAGCATGTCCTGATCAATTTCATTTGATATGCAAATTATTATTAGTTATGACTAATGTTTTTGTGATTTTCTCCGATATAAATAAAAGATAGTACTTGACAAGGAGGGTCGCAGATGAACGTTATTTCACATAACCTGGCCTCAATGTTTACGAACAGACAGCTCGGGATAACCACAAATAATAAAGCTAAATCATCGGAGAAACTATCTTCAGGATACAGGATAAACAGGGCGGCTGATGATGCCGCAGGTCTTTCTATTTCAGAGAAAATGAGGAAGCAGATAAGGGGTCTTTCCCAGGGAGCATCAAACATCCAGGACGGCATATCCCTTATTCAGGTAGCAGACGGATATTTAAATGAAGTACACGATATACTTCACAGAATTAACGAGCTGGCAATAAAAAGCGCAAACGGTACAAATTCGGAAAGCGACAGGAACGCTATCAATGATGAAGTCCAGAAGCTGAAGGAAGAGACAAATCGTATATTCAAAACAGCTAAATATAATGAAATAAAGCTTTTTGAAGGACCGTATAAACCAAATGTTGAGATCATACCCAATACGAATCCGCCTTCTAAACGTACAGTAGCATATCAGATCAGCACAGTACTTCCTCCCGGGGTTGTTATAGATGATGACACCGCAGCAAATGGCTATATGAGCGCTGGTCCTTATACTGCTGCCGATGGAGTTACTTATCAGGCATCTGCTGTATTGGATTTCACAAACATAAATCTTAGTGACTTAAGTGCGCTTGATGGAACGGGATTCTTTTCCACCTGCTGTACCTGCCATGATTATTACAGCATCACCTTTGACTCAACTACATCTTCCCATTCAGAAAGCGGTTCAACACACCATACCTATTCTGTAGGCATACAGGGTTGTACTACTCCGGAGGATATTGTCCAAAGGATCATTGACGCCACCGGTGGAAGGCCCAATGATCATTTTACGAATTATGAGGTCGATGTATCGGATCCGAAAAAACTTGTAGTATATGATAACAGGCCAAGCCAGACCGCTTCTCCGGGATTTGGGTTATTTGGAGCCGGTGTAAAAGAGGAAAGGATAATAACTGACACTCTGGGACCAAACGGCGCTGATATTCAGGTATTTAACATAGGTCCGGATTCTTCCGGAAAAATGCAATTTGGCGGAGTTGAGATCAATAATGTAAGACATACATGGGACGAGCTTGGGTTTGAGCTGTCAGGGGATGGAAAAACCTTCGCAAGCGACCACTCCATAGAATTTTATGATTATACCGGTGAACGGGTATCACTTTGGGCAAAAGCAGGAACCCGGGTTCCCGAGGTAACAAGGAATTACGTATGGGACGCTGATCCGGATGGAATATATGTAAATAATGTTTTTGCCGCATCCTGGGAAGATATAGGCATTAAGGACAAGGGTAATTTCGGAGAATATTCATTCCAATTCCGGAATATGGAGATTTCATTTACCGTTAATGACGGCGATGATCTTAATGATGTCATATCGGGAATAAACGCAAAGGCATTGAATGACAGATACAGCTGGGATCTGTCGATCGGAAGTTACGAGACCAGGACTGCAGCCCAGATCTGCAATACAAGTACACAGATCGTAACCAATAATAATACCTCTGCCTCAGACTACAAGTATACCATCGTTGCAGACAGCACTGGAATAACTCTGGCAGATGATTCCGGCACAGGTATAACCCATACCAAAGTATCATGGGAGGATTTTGCAAATAAAGGAACCCCTACCCTTCCTGCGGGCTCCAATCCCATAGCAGATTGGGGACTAAATGATATAGACGGAATGGGAACTGCTTCTAACCGCATCACTTTAGATGACCAGGCGATCTATCACTATGAGGATATTGATAATCCCGATCTTCCCATCAGCTTCGACTTTACTCTTGCGGACGAAGCCAGCCTGGAGGCTGTTATTTCTGCACTCAACAATGTGGAATTCACATTGCCGGTTGACGCACCCGGCAATATGACTGCCAGTGTATCCAGTACGGTGTCTGTACATAATGCGGAGCTCCCCACCTCTCCCACTGTATCCGTATCGTCCAATAATATGGATTTTAAGATGCAGAGACTGTTCGGACGGGATTTTGATGACCCTAACGGTGAGATCAAGGGCGAAATAACACAGACATTTGATGCTGGAACGCTTGATCCGGCTGCAACAACTGTAGTTAACGGACCTGAAAAAACTGTGGGACAGGATCCTCCAAGTTCTGTCACTCCGGGATCCGGTACTGTGTGGGTAAAGGAGGGCAATGAATACGTTCAATATGATGTTAAAGAAGAAATCGTAAAGGTCGAGTACGTTGAAAGCGTTGAAACGACCACTGAGCATTATAATGACGCGTCCTTTACATACAGCGGACAGTTTGGAAATACTGCAAATACATGGGATGGTGGTAATCATAGTCAGGCGATTCAATCTGTTAACAGCGGCCCTTTTTCATATGAAGTAGTTACCGAGAAAAAAACAGTACAGAAAGTAGTAACATATAAAAATGTATATACGGAAAAGCCAAATAGCAGAACTACGGCTGATCCGGGCGTTCCAATGGTACAAAAAGACGAAACCGAACAACCACCAAGAAACGAAGGCTCACCAACCACGACCACAACAGTAAAGAAATCCAAAGTGTCAAATAACCTGGATATAAAGACTGCGGATAACAGCAATCCTGTAAATCTAAAGCTGTCGACTGACCTGACAGGATGGGAAAATGGTGATTCAGCGAACATAGATTTGACTTTTAAGGCTTCTGATTATGCCAAACGCAAATTTGACGCTGTTGCCAATACTGCCGGAAATATTAATGAATCCGGCAATTTTTCGGAAGTGGAAATAAACGGTCCCCAAAGATACCTCTGGATACAGGCCAGTGATAACAATCCGGATGGAATCAAAGTCTATTGGGACAGTATGAACAATACCTCCATTGGTATTTCCAGAACCGATGTTTCTACAGTCGAGGGAGCCAGAAAAGCAATAGATCAGGTAGGAAAAGCCATGAGCATCGTTTCCTATAACAGATCCGTACTGGGAGCAGAGCAGAACAGGCTTGAGCACGCACATAAGATCAATCTGAACACCCATGAAAACACATCATCCGCCGAGTCTCTTATCCGTGACACTGACATGGCAGATGAAATGGTCAGGTTCTCAAAAGAGAGCATACTCCAGCAGGCAGGACAATCAATGCTTGCACAGGCGAATCAGCAGCCTCAGTCTGTATTACAGCTGCTGCAGTAAAATGTAGAAGATTATTGTAAGATAAGCCGTCTTATTTCATAAAAACACAGGAACGAGTATTAATGAAAGCCGATGCATGTAAATGACATTGGCTTTCTTGCTGTTCCACACTTCCGGCACACCCCCTTCCGACGTCTCTTTCACCATAATCCAATACACAAAGCTCAAAAAACAACATATTCTTAGTTATCGCTAAATATTATTTATTATAAATCATTATATTTTTTCTCTATTAAAAGTACTTTAGTAATATACATTGATTAACTCCCTGTCAGAGATTTGGGGAAGGAGGTAGCCGGATGTCTGATATAGACTTTAAGCGAATAGGCAAGAAAATCAAAGAAAAAAGGCTTTCTCTCGGTTTCAGGCAGGAATATATGGCTGAAAAACTGAATGTAAATCCCAGCCATATATCAAACATAGAATGCGGAAGGGCACATCCGTCCCTCACCATATTGATGGAGATTGCAAATATCCATAGATGCAGCGTAGATTATTTCCTGAACGAGGAATATACATTTGAGACGGAACCCTCCGACAATCTGGATCAAATGATCATGAGGCTGATACAGATTAAAAATGATGAAACAAAATACAAGATTTTGAAGATATTGGAAATATTATAATAATTTCATATTTTTCCGATCGAAAAGCTCACATTTCTCCGATCGAAAACCTGATATTTCTCCGATTTGGAGTAAATATATGAAAAAACAGGCGTACGGCGGCAGTGAAAAGACCTTATATACATAGATAGTTTGATGGAATCATGAAGTTTACACTTAAAAGTTAAAGTGCCATGGTTATCGCAGATCCTAAATGGTGTTGTCGGAGAAGAAGATATTAAGCAGGCTTTTATCTGAATATCAGCATCCCGAGAATGCTTAAGATAATAATTACACCGCCTGTGACGGCAACATATTTCGCGGTTCTTTTTGCATCTTCAACAGCTTCGGATTTCGGTTTTTTTCGTAAAGAATGAGCCCGGACAAAGAAGATTGAATCCCGGGGATCCTTTAAAATACTGATCCATCCCGCAGCGAGTATCAGACATATTCCAAAAATCAGAAATAATATAAAAGCCGGTTCTTCCATAATTACTAAATCCTTAACTCAGTCTGTCAGTTCCTTTGCAGCATCAACTACAAAGGACGGTGAAAATGAACCACCAACCCCGTCCCCAGAGACCACCCGAGGCTCCAAAGACACCTCAGACACCCAGGATGGCCATGGCATCGCCAAAACTGAAGAATCTGTATTTTTCCGACACTGCGCATTTATAGGCGTTCAGGACATTATCCCTGCCGGCAAAGGCAGAGACCAGCATTAGCAGCGTGCTTTCCGGCAGATGGAAATTGGTTATGAGGCCGTCCATCACCTTAAAGCTGTAGCCGGGATAGATAAAGATATCCGTTTCTTCACCATCAACGGGGCGGACATGTCCCTTTGCGTCAGAAAAGGATTCCACCGTGCGGCAGCTGGTGGTGCCCACACAGATTATCCTGCCTCCGTCCGCCTTGGTGCTGTTTATCATGTCGGCGGTTTCCGGGCTGATAAAGCAGGTCTCGCTGTGCATGTGGTGATCCGTGATCTTCTCTTCCTTTACGGGTCTGAAGGTGCCAAGTCCCACATGCAGGGTTACGTATGCAGTCTTTACTCCCATGTCACTGATCCTACGGAGCAGCTCCGGGGTAAAATGGAGTCCGGCCGTAGGAGCCGCGGCAGAGCCGTCATACTTTGCATATACAGTATTATATCTGCCCTGCACCTTAAGCTTATGTTTGATATAAGGGGGCAGGGGCATTTCTCCCAGCGAATCCAGTATCTCTTCAAAGATACCCTCATACTCGAAACGCACCCGCCGGTTTCCCTCTTCAAGTATATCCGTGATCTCCGCTTTCAGGAGACCCTCCCCGAAAACCACCCTGGCACCGGTCCTTAGTTTCTTTCCGGGACGTACTATGGTCTCCCACTCATTATCGGACAATCGCTTCAGTAAAAGGATCTCCACGGCGCCGCCGGTGCCCTCCCGGACACCAAGGAGCCTTGCGGGGATAACCCTGGTATTATTTAAAACAAGGCAATCCCCGGGTTTTAAGTACCCTGTTATGTCCTTAAATATCCGGTGGGATATCTCCCCGCTTTCCCGGTTTAAGACCATAAGCCTGGACTCATCCCGTCTTTCTATAGGATCCTGGGCGATAAGCTCCTCCGGCAGCTCGTAATAAAAATCTGACTTTAAAAGCTCACTCATGATCTGAGTTCTATCCCCATACTGTTAAGACCGTTAAGTATCTTCTTCATCACACCGTTTATCTCATCATCTGACAGTGTCTTTTCGGGGTTTCTGAAGGTTAGGGTATAAGCCATGGACTTATGGCCCTCCTTTATCTGGGAGCCCTCGTAAATATCAAAGAGAGCTGTCTTTTCAAGAAGCTTTCCGCCTCTCTGCTTTATCATTTCTTCAATATCACCGGCACTTATATCCTTGTTTACTACCATGGAAAGATCACGGGTCACAGCCGGGAATTTCGCAATGCCCTTGAACTTCCTGTCAAAGGTCGCCCTTGAAACAACCTCAGGCATATCTATAACAGCCACAAATACCCGCTCACCCAGTTCATAATTCTTTCTAACCAAAGGATGCAGTTCTCCCAGGTATCCTAAAACCGCTCCGTCATAAACTATCTCTGCCTGACGTCCCGGGTGAAGGAAGGATTTTTTGTTATCCGGGTTATAGCTTAAACCCTCTTTCAGCCCTGCCTTCACAAGGAATGCCTCAACCACTCCCTTCATTGTGAAAAAGTTCCCGCCTCCGTAAAAAGCCAGCGCAAACTGCATCCTCTCATCGGGATAGTCCTTAAGGGGAAGTTCGGCGGGAATATAGATATTTCCAAGCTCGTAAAGCCTTACGGCAGTATTCCTTCTGTTGTAATTCACGGAAAGGCTGGTAAGCAGTCCGTTTAATATGATGGTCCTCATAACGGAGAAATCCTCTCCCAGAGGATTTGATATCTTAATGGCCTTCCGTTCGGGAGCGTCCTCCGGAAGCAAAAGCCTGTCAAATACCTTCGGGCTCTCCATTGAGTAGCTCATGCACTGTGAAAAACCGGTATACTCAGCCACATCCCTTGCCACGTTTTCGATAAGCATCTTAAAGGGAAGGCCGCCCCCCTCAGCGCCTGACTGGGGCAGGGTCACTGGGATCTTATCATAGCCGTAGAACCTGGCTGCCTCCTCCGCTATATCCGCAAAGCCCAGAAGGTCCTGTCTGAAGGTGGGACAGATAAGCTCGTTTGTGCTCTCATCATATTCGATCTCCAGTCTCTTGAAATAGGAGAACATATCTTCCCGTTTAATGTCAGTTCCGAGGAACTCATTGATCCGCTCAAATTCAAATGGAATACGTTTTCTTTCGGGCAGCGGCTCATGTACGTCAACCGCCCCCTTAAGGACTTTGCCGCACTTAAGCTCTTCTACCAGGGCGCAGGCCCGGTTAATGGCCTCCATGGCATTGTTGGCATCCAGTCCCTTTTCAAAGATACCGGAAGCATCAGTCCTTAAGCCTATCCTCTTTGCGGACTTCCTGATATTCGGTCCGTTAAAGGTGGCAGCTTCAAACAGCACCTCATGAACATCTTCGGTGATCATGGAATTCTCTCCTCCCATGATACCTCCGATACCCACCTCTTTTTCACCGTCACAGATCATCAGGACTTCGCTGTCCAGCTTTCTCTCGTTACCGTCAAGGGTAACAAAGGTATCCCCGTCATGGGCCCTGCGGACGATTATCTTATTTCCGGCAATGGTGGAAAGATCAAAGGCATGCATGGGCTGGCCGTATTCCATCATCACGTAATTAGTTATGTCAACCAGATTGTTTATGGGCCTTATTCCTGCGGAACGGAGTCTCTTTTTCATCCAGTCCGGGGATTCCCCGATATGTACGTCTGTAACTACCCTTGCTATATATCTGGTGCAGAGATCCCTGTCCAGTATCTCCACGCTTATGCGGTCAGAGGCGGATTCTGCGGCGTCCTCACCCGTGACCGGTACCTCGGGCATATGGAAGTCCTTATCAAAGCTGGCCGCTGCTTCCCTTGCTATACCAAGTACGCTGTAGCAGTCAACTCTGTTTGAGGTGATCTCATACTCAAAAACAGTGTCGTGAAGTCCCAGATACTCTATGGCATCGGTTCCCGGCACTGTATCCTTCGGAAGAATATAGAGCCCGTCCTCGGGGGCATCGGGAAACACATCCCTGGTGGATCCCAGCTCCTCAATGGAGCACATCATTCCGTAGCTCTCCACGCCCCGAAGCTTTCCTGCCTTTATCTCAATGCCCTCTTCCGGAAGGGGTCCGCCGTCATGACCTCCGGCCACCTTTCCCCCGTCAAGCACAACCACCACATGGTCGCCCTCATTCACGTTGGGAGCTCCGGTCACTATCTGTATCTCCTCATTCCCGATATTTACCTGGCAGACTATGAGCTTATCGGCATCGGGATGCCTTTCAATCTTTTTCACTTCTCCGATAACTATTTTTTCAAGGTTCTTATCCAGCCTTCTGTAGCTCTCGGTCTTTGTTCCCGTCATTGTCATGCGGTCCATAAACTCCTGATCGCTGCAGTCAAGATCCGGAACATATGCTTTTATCCAGTTTAATGATGTATTCATTTTATCTACTATTTCCTTTCAGACATTATCAACCCACGATTTCCCGGTACGCCTTAAATTTCCCGTACTATCACGCAGGTCGTTCCAGTTAATCTATATCAGAACTGCGATAAAAATCTTATGTCATTTTCATACATAAGCCGCATGTCATCTATTTCATACTTAAGAAGGGCTATTCTCTCAAGTCCGACTCCGAATGCGAAGCCCTTGTACTTTAAGGGATCGATACCACTCATTTCCAGCACATGGGGATGTACCATCCCGCAGCCCAGGATCTCGATCCAGCCCTCTCCCTTACAGAAACGGCAGCCCTTTCCGCCGCACTTGAAGCAGGAAACATCCATCTCCGCAGAAGGCTCCGTGAAGGGGAAATGATGGGGCCTGAACTTCACCTTCGTATCCTCTCCGAAAAGCTCCTTTGCAAACTGTGTAAGGGTGCCCTTCAGATCCGAGAAGGTCACCTTTTCATCTATCAACAGTCCCTCCACCTGATGGAAACATGGTGAATGGGTGGCATCCACCTCATCTGAACGGTAAACACGCCCCGGGCTTATCATCCGGATAGGAAGCCTGCCCTTTTCCATTTCGTGTACCTGGGCACCGCTGGTCTGGGTCCTAAGCAGCATCTCACCGTTTATGTAGAAGGTATCCTGCTCATCCTTTGCGGGATGGTCTGCCGGGATATTCAGGGCTTCAAAATTATAATAATCCTTTTCAACCTCGGGGCCTTCCACCACCTCATAGCCAAGGCCTGTAAAGATCCGCTCCATTTCCTCCAGGGCTATCTGGTTAGGGTGCCTGTGACCCATTTTCACTTCCTCTGCAGGTAAGGTCACATCTATGGTTTCAGAGGCAAGGGCAGCCTCCATGGCCGCTTTCTCCAGCCTGCGTTTTGCTTCTTCAAGGGAGCGCTCGATCTCCTCCCTCGCTTCATTCACCATCTGTCCGACCTTCGGACGGTCTTCGGCTTTTACATCCTTCATTCCCTTGAGCACAGCAGTGAGCTCACCCTTTTTTCCCAGGAACTCAACCCTTGCTGCATTCAGTTTTTCCAGATCCAGACTCGCTTCGATCTGTTTTCTGGCCTGTGCCCTTATTGTTTCCAGTCTTTCTCTGAACATTTTTATCTCTCCTGTTATTGATTTAGGAACTGTTGCGAAATAATGTACAAGTTATTTTTTAACAGCTCCTTAAGTCATGAATTATGAAGAACTATTATACAGTCAATCCGTAAACAATACAACCTCAAGGTTTTACGCTCAAGGTTTTTATTATTCCTTTCGGTGTCCCTTCGATGATCGAGCGGGGGAAAGGCCGCCCCTGCTCGATCGGCCGTCAGCCGCCAAATGTCCGCTCGTGCAAGCACGGCGGCCGCGTGGCGGCTTATCGCGCAAATAAATACGGGAAGCAGGTCTCCCCGCTTCCCGCAAATATGTTTTTCTGTCTGTAACTGTTTAGAACAGTCCTGAGCATGCCCCGTCTTATTTCTTCTTTGTCCTCATTGCCGCAAAGAGACTCTGGATAACGATGAATACAAAGAGCAGTGCAGCTGTAAGGATGTTGGGCCAGGAGCTTGCAAGCTTTCCGTTAGTCTTGACTATGGATGAAATAGTACCGTTTATAAGCACGCCCACGAAGGTTCCCAATACATTTCCGACACCTCCGGTAAGAAGGGTTCCTCCGATAACCGCTGAGGAAATGGCATCCATTTCAAGTCCCGTAGCCTGCTGAACCGATCCTGCCATGGTATTCAGGCAGTAACAGATGCCTCCGATTGAGGTGAGCACCGATGAAAGCATATAGGCCTTCATCTTTGTCTGCTTAACATTAAGTCCCATCATGGCTGCCGACTGCTCGCTGCCGCCAATGGCATAGAGCGCACGGCCGAACCTGGTATAGCGAAGCATCAGGAATATAAGAATGAGAACTATAAGTGCAATGATAACCTCAACCCTGACAAAGGGAGCCATGTACTTTCCCTTGTTATTTACATATCCGCCGAAGGGCAGAACAACCTTCGCATTTGCCCATGAATAAAAGGCCGCGTTGATATCCTGGGTAATGGAAACCTGATCTGTGCAAATAACAGCCGTCATTCCACGTCCGAAGAACATTCCCGCCATTGTAACTATGAAAGGCTGTATCTCCAGATATCCTATTAAGAAGCCCTGCACCATTCCGAAGACAACTCCCACAAGAAGAACCAGAAGGCACATCTGAACAGCACCTATGCCGCTTTTCATACCTACTGCCAGCATCATACAGTCCATTGCCACCAGTGAACCAACCGAAATGTCGATGCCTGCCGTGAGCATTACTACCGTAAGTCCGCAAGCCACGCAGATAAGACCGGAGTTGGTTATCAGAATATTGAGGAAGGTCTGCAGATGGGTAAAGCCTTTTGAACCATAGGCGATACAGCCTCCTGCGTACATCACTATGAACAGGGCCACAGTTATCAGCAGCAACATAGTGTTGGAATTCATTGATTTAAATTTATTCATGCCCTTGCCGCCTCCTTTGTACCTGTCTTTTTAATGTTTGAACGCTTTCTGAAATATGCCTTTAACGGTGCTGACTGAATGGCAACTATGATAATAACGATGATAGCCTTATACACAGGAGCCTGGTCAGTGGAAACACCCAGAGCATAGAGGGTGGTGGTTATGGCCTGTATGGTATAGGCTCCTATTATGGAACCTGCCAGATTGAACTTACCGCCGCCCAGAGAGTTTCCTCCGAGAGCAACCGCCAGAATGGCATCCATTTCATAGTAAAGACCGATGTTATTTGAGTCTGCGCTGGTTATTCTGGATGAATTCACAAGTCCCGCAACACCGGCAAAGAAACCGCAGATAACATAGGTTAAAAAGATTATCTTTTTGGAATTAAGTCCTGCTATACGGCTTGCCTTGGCATTTATACCAACTGACTGAATATACATGCCAAGAGAGGTATTCCTGAGAACAAGAGCCACCAGGGCGATGCAGATTGCCGCAATTAAAATGGGTGTGGGAACAGGACCCGTAAATGCTCCGAAAGCACCGAAGGAGCTGTTACGTACATAAACTATAAGGTTGTTGCACAGAAGAAGTCCTATGGCTCTTGCCGCCGAGAACAGTATCAGCGTCGCCACCATGGGCTGTATCCCGAAATATGCCACCAGGGTTCCGTTAAAGGCCCCGCAGAGGGTTCCCATGGCAAAGGCCGCCAGAACTCCCACGATCAGGGGAACCGCCAGTTCCGAAGTATTTGCAACGCCATAGCCCGCAAGGAGCATACAGCAGAAGCTGGCTGAAAGGCTCATTACGGAGCCTACCGAAATATCTGTTCCTGCAGAAGATGAAACCACAAGGGTCATTCCCAATGCCAGGATCGCCACCTCACTGCCGCGGTTTAAGATATCTATGATACGGCCGTAGAGGATGGTTCCGCCGGATGTGGTCTGGTTAAGCGTGATCGTAAAGAATGACAGCGGATTTGATCCCTGCATGAGATCATGAAAGATATTGACCGCCATTACCAGTAACAATGCCACCACCGGCAAAAGAAGAGGCCAGGCTTTTATCTTTTTCCAAAGCTGATTTCCGTTTGAATTCATTTAAGACTCACCTCCTGCTATTGCGTGCATAACCTTCTGTTCCGTAATGTCTCCTCCTACTTCACCCACTTTTTCACCGTCTCTCATAATGACCATACGGTTGCAGGTACGTACCATTTCCATGATCTCGGAGGAGATGAAGAGTATGCTCTTGCCCTGTTCCGCAAGCTCGAGGATCAGCTTCTGGATCTCGGTCTTTGTTCCTATGTCGATACCTCTTGTGGGCTCATCCAATATAAGGAAATCAGGATCTGTGGCAAGCCAGCGGGCCAGTATGCACTTCTGCTGGTTACCTCCGGAAAGCTGTTTTACCAGTGTTTCCGCGGTAGGTGTCTTAATGGAGAGAAGATCTATGTATCTGTCTGCTATCTCATTCTGCTTCTGGCGGGACAGCTTTTTGAAGGTTCCTGTCTTTGCCTGGAGTGCAAGGATTATATTCTCCCTGACTGTAAGATCGGCTATGATACCCTCGGCCTTTCTGTCATCGGGAAGCATGCCCATTCCTAAGTTCATTGCATCTATGGGCTGGTGGATCTGAACCTCCTGATCCTTTACCTTAAGCGTGCCTACATTTGCCTTGTCAGCTCCGTAGATAGAGCGTGCAAGCTCGCTTCTTCCGGATCCCAGAAGTCCTCCGATACCGATGACCTCACCCTTATGTATATCCAGGTCGAAGGGCTTAACCGTTCCGGTATGTGCCAGTCCCCTTGCGGAGATCTCCAGCGGAGCATGGGACAGATCCTTTGTCTCTCCCTTGATGGAAGCCAGATCGTCCAGATCCTTACCCATCATCGCTGCCACCAGCTTAACCCTGGGCAGGTCAGCTATGGGATATTCACCCACCAGTGTTCCGTTCCGGAGTACGGTAATACGGTCGCATACCTCGTAAACCTGCTCCAGGAAATGGGTAACGAATATAATTCCAACGCCCTTATCCCTGAGCATTCTCATAAGCCTGAAGAGCTTTTCAACCTCTTCGTCATCCAGCGAGGATGTGGGCTCGTCAAGGATAAGAACCTTACATTCCATATCTACAGCCCTTGCAATAGCAACCATCTGCTGTATCGCAAGGGAATAATTTTCAAGATTCTGTGTTACATCAACGCTGATCCCAAGATCATCCATTATCTTCTGGGATCTCTTGTTATAAGAATTGCGGTCAACCGTCTTAATAGCTGTAAGAGGTTCCCGTCCTATAAATAAGTTTTCCGCAACCGAAAGATTGGGACACAGGTTTACTTCCTGGTAAACCGTGGAAATACCTACATTCTGGGCATCTCTGGTAGAGTGGTTCTTTACCGGCCCCTCTACTCCCTCAATATGTATTTCACCGCTCTCAAAATCATTAATACCGGTAAGACACTTGATCAATGTGGATTTACCGGCGCCGTTCTCTCCCATTAGGGCATGGATCTCTCCCCTTCTCAGAGTGAAGTCGACGTTTTCCAGTGCTTTCACCCCCGGAAAGGTCATGTTAATACCGCGGGCTGTCAACACAATATTGTCTTCCATCTGCACCGTCTCCTTTCTCCTTAAACGCACTGACTGCATTGGATAGCAACTGTTATTTCTAAAAAAGGGAGCCCTGTTTTACCGGGGCTCCCCTTGGTTTTAAGAATAAATCTTAATACTGAGCTTCGATAACCTCGTCGGTTACTTCGATCATGCTCATAGCCTTGCCGTCAACTGAGAAGTCAACGATCTGATCCTTAAGAGCATACCAGTTATCGGGAACGAGGATCTGCTTCTCAGGTGTTCCGCCTGACTGAAGGGTCTTGATAACTCCCTCAACTGTAGGAGCTGCAAGAGGGTTACACTCGAAGTCTGCAGTGATCTTGCCGGCCTGAACTTCCTTAAGACCTGCTGTACAAGCATCATAGGAGATGAGAACTACATCATTTCCGGGGCCATACTTAACGCCTGCGTTGTCCATAGCTGTCATAGCACCGAATGCTTCGTTATCGTTCTCGCAAACTACTACGTTGAACTTGCCTGCATAAGACTTGCAGTATGATTCCATAACCTGCTGGCCGCCTTCTTCTGTGAAGTCACCGGTCTGCATATCAAGGATTGTCCATCCTTCTCTGTCAGCGATCTCCTTAAATCCGTCGGTACGTCCGATCTGAGCTGAAGAACCGGTTGTTCCCTGGATGATAAGAGCGTTAATTTCCTTGATGCCCTGCTTGTCAGCATAAGCCTTGAGCCATTCGCCTGCTGCCTTTCCTTCTGTAAGGAAGTCAGAGCCTACCCATGAAACATACTTGTCGGAGTCGTCGATAGTTCTGTCGATAACGATTACAGGGATACCTGCTTCATCGCACTCTGTAAGAACTGTGTCCCAGCCTGTGGAAACGATGGGGTCGATGATGATGTAGTCAACGCCCTGCTCGATGAAACCACGAACTGCCTCAAGCTGTGCCGCTGAATCGTTGTCGCAGTCTACGAAGCTTAAGTTGTAGCCGTTAGCTGCTGAGAATACATCCTGAGCTGACTTTGTGGAAGCTGTTCTCCAGTCAGACTCATGTCCAACCTGTGCAAAACCTACATTGATGGTCTCGCCTGAAGCGCCTGCATCTGCTGCTGCTTCCTGAACTTCCTCTGCTGCCTCTTCAACTGCATCTGCTGCTGCCTCAGCTGTGTCAGCTGCTGTGTCGGCTGCTTCCTCAACCTTCTCTTCAGCTGCTGCTGCAGTATCTGCTGCAGTATCTGCTGCAGTATCTGCTGCGGTATCTGCTGCAGCTGCTGCTGTGTCAGCTGCCTGCTGGGTTGTGTCAGCTGCCTGCTGTGCTGCACCGCCGCAGCCTGCGATTGTAGCTGCTACGAAAGCTGCTGTTAAGAGTACACTTAAAATCTTACGTTTCATTTTAATTCCTCCCTTTTTTGTTTCCCCTGACGGGGTATTCTTGATCCTTCCGGATCTGGTTAATTTATCGCAAAACGCGGTTTTCCGCGCGATGCTCCTTAATAATAATACAGTGTTCACATTTTTTCAATACTTATGAACAAATCTTAAGTAAATCGTAAATATTTCGTGAACATTTTACCACGTCATGCTCTCAATCGCGGCCTTTTCTACGGTTATGGCTTTCTTGTAGTTGTCGATGAACTTCTCGTATCCCTCAACCTCTGCCTTATCGGGCTCTATGGTGGAGCCTGTGAGGCTGGCGAAGATCTCCTTATCCAGGTAGTCCTCCAGCTTCTGTCCGTTGCCGTTCACAAGGAAAGCTGCAAGGATGGCCATTCCCCAGGGGCCGCCCTCGCCTGCTGTATCCATGCAGGTAACGGGAGCGTCAAGAGCTGCCGCAAGATATTTCTGGGCAACGCCCTTCTGTATAAAGAGCCCGCCGTGTCCGGTGATACGGTCGATGGCTGCGTGCTCTTCCTTTATAAGGATGTCCATACCGATCTTAACTGCGCCGAAGGCTGTATAGATATGGGACCTCATGAAATTTGCAAGTGAGAAAACACTGTCAGGCATATAGGCGAGAACAGGACGTCCCTCATTCAAGTGAGTAACGCCTTCTCCCGAATAATAACCGTAGGAAAGAACTCCGCCGCAGTCCTTGTCTCCGTTTAAGGATTCAAAGAACAGGGTCTCGAATATCCTGTTTTCATCCACATCAACGCCGGCCTTTTCGCAAAATTCCTTAAAGATGTTAACCCATGCATTGATGTGTGTGGTTCCGTTGTTTGCGTGGCTCATGGCAACGGGAAGTCCGGTGGGAGTGGTAACCATGTCAATCTCCCTGTAAACCTTTGAGAGGGGCTTCTCCATTACCAGCATTGCAAAGGTGGAGGTTCCTGCGGAAACATTTCCTGTTCTGGGTCCTACCGCATTTGTGGCAACCATTCCTGTGCCCGCATCACCCTCTGAAGGAGCAATGGGAATGCCTGCTTCCAGATCCCCGCTGGGATCCAGCCACTTTGCGCCCTCTTCCGTAAGGGTTCCGGCCTTTTCCCCGGCCACGAGAACCTTGGGAAGTATATCCTTTGTCTTCCAGGGATATCCCTTATCCGCAATAAGCGCATCGAATTTATCCATCATTCCCTGGTCATAATCATTTGTGGAGGAATCAATGGGGAAGATACCCGAAGCATCGCCCACACCGGTGTTCTTCTCTCCTGTCATAACCCAGTTGGCATAGGAGTCAAGAGTTGTACAGAAGTCGATGTCCTTTACGAAGGGCTCATCATCCAGAACAAACTGATAGAGATGGGAAATAGTCCATCTTAAAGGTATATTGAAATCAAAAAGCTCTGTAAGCTTGTCTGCTGCTGCCTGTGTATTGGAGTTTCTCCAGGTCTGGAATGGAGAAAGGAGCTTCCCGTCCTTATCCAGGGCGATGATACCGTGCATCATTGCGCTGATACCGATGGCGCCGTACTTTGTAACCTTTGCAACGCCATACTTCTCTTTGATATCGGAAACCATCTTTTTGTAACAGTCCTGAATGCCCTCTGTAACCTCATCCATTCCGTAGGTCCAGATACCGTCAATAAGGCTGTTTTCCCATCTGTGGGATCCCTTTGCCAGCACATTTCCCTTGTAATCTGTCAGCACCGCTTTGATATTTGTGGAGCCGAACTCGATTCCTAAGGCAGTCTGTCCGCTTTCAATAAGTTCTTTACTCATGTTTCGCTTCCTTTCCTTGTTATTTGCTAAAGCCGCGTCATTCCGGGCTGCTTCTCAGGCAGCACCTCCGGGCCTTTTACGTTCCAGGTTTAAGTCTCTAATGGAATTCCTTATCACCGGTTCCGATTCAAACATGAAGCTGGCATCAAATCCGGGATCTTCTATCATTGAAATCAGATTTTCCGCAGCCTTCCTTCCAAGCTCCTCCTTGGGATGGATGTAGGAAGTAAATGGAACCTGACACATTCTGGAAAGATCCGAGTCATCAAAGCTTACCACCGACAGATCCTCGGGAACACCTATATTCTCCGAAAGACAGAGGTTAATCAGCTGGAAAGCCGCTTCATCATTGTAACAGACAACTGCCGTACATCCCTTAAGCCTTTCAAATATATAATCCTTAATCAGACTTAAGTTTGAAAGCACCAGGGTATCGATCCAGATCACCTTTCCCGCATCAGGCCTGATGTGGGCTTCCAGCAGTGCCTTGTTATATCCGTTATATCTGTGGTGTCCCTGTCCGTCATCGCATTTGAAGAGCCCTGCTATATTCCTGTGACCGTTCCTTATGAGAAGCTCTGTGGCGCTCTTTGCGGTTCTGTCATCATCCATCCTGACACAGGGCATATGCAGCGAATGATAGGAGGCGTTAAAGAACAGTACCGGTATGCCCCTTCTCACTATTTCCCTGTAATACTTCATATTCGCATTGGGGAGAGCGCTCTTGCTGGGTTCTGCGATAAGTCCGTCTATATCGTTCTTTGAAAGCAGATTTTCAAGGATATCCGCTTCCTGAGCCATTTTGTCATCTGTAAAAAAAAGCTGTGTCGTATATCCGTGAGCCGAAAGCACCGTTTCTATCCCTTTTAATGTGGGAGGGAAGATGTAACTGTCGATATAGGTACTCATAACAGCCACATTCATGTGTTTTTCATGCCTGAAGCCCTGTATCCTGTCGCCGATATAGGTGCCGCTGCCCTGTACCCGGGTCAGGATCTTATCCTTTTCAAGTTCAGAGGTTGCCCGCCTTACGGTCTGGCGGCTGAGGCCGAACTGCTCCGACAGCTCCTTCTCGGACTTGATCCTGTCGCCATACTTCAACGCACCGGATTCGATATTCTCTTTTATCCAGTCTATAACCAGCTGGTATTTGGGATCCTGTCCGGCCATTTTTCCTCCGCGCTCAGGATCCGTGTATGATCACAGCTCCCTGATCCGTTATCCGCAACAGTTACTGTACATCTTTCCTAAAGTTGTACAGGTGAAATCCATAAATTTGTATTGTCAACTTATGTGGAAAATTATGTAACAAATATACGTACAAGTCAATGACATATTGCAAAAAAGTCACTATTTACAGATTTAAGGCGTGTTTTTTGTGCACATTATCTAAAACCATGCAAAAGGGGTCTGTCAGGACCCCTTAAAGTCATACGCACAATTCTGAAATTTAGGTACAGGATAATAAGATCACAGGCTGAACCTTCTGGCCACGGCGGTAAATATCTTCCAGTAGAAGGGGCGGAGCTCACGATCCGCAACCTTGAGCATTTTCCTGATCTCAAGGTGCTGGGGGCAGTGGGACTCGCACTTTCCGCAGCCTACGCACATAGTGGCATCCGACGGAGTCTTCCTGAAGCCCACGGTCTGGAAGTATTCCTTCCGCCCGGAGCCCTTTGATTCGGTATACATATGGTTATAACACCGGAATATCCCGGGGATATCCACCCCTTTGGGACAGGGCATGCAATAGGCACAGCCGGTGCAGCCTATCTTCATGGTCCTGCTTATGCTGTCCTTCACTTTTTCTATCAGTGCCCTGTCTTCATCCGTAAAGGAGCCCGGTGAACAGTCCGAAGCGGTGGTACAGTTTTCTTCCACCATGGAAAGAGAATTCATTCCGGATAATACCACCGTCACACCAGTCTGGTCCCACAGCCAGCGGAATGCCCATTCCGCCGGGGTATAGCCCCGGCTGTTCTCCCGTATGGCTTTTTTGGCGTCCTCCGGAAGGAGCTCCACCAGCTTGCCGCCCCTGAGGGGCTCCATGATGATCACAGGGATTCCCTTTTTTTCCGCCTCTTCAAGGCCCTTTCTCCCGGCCTGGGTGGTCTCATCCAGATAGTTGTACTGTATCTGGCAGAAATCCCAGTCATAGGCATTTAATATCTTTAAGAATGTATCGGTATTCCCGTGGAAGGAAAAGCCGATCTGCCTTATTTCCCCGCTCTTCTTTTTTTCGTCTATCCATTCCTGTATGCCTAAGGACTTAAGCTTATTCCAGGCCTCGATATCCGTAAGCATGTGCATGAGATAGTAATCTATATAATTCGTCCTTAAGCGCTGAAGCTGTTCGTTAAAATATTTATCGATGGCCTTCCTGCTGCTGATGAGATACTGGGGAAGCTTTGTGGCAATGTTTATCTTTTCCCTGATGTTATTTCTTTCAAATATCTCACCTATAGCGGCTTCGCTGCCTGAATAGATATAGGCCGTATCATAGTAGTTCACGCCCATTTCATAGGCACGCATTATCTCACTTTCAGCTTTTTTGATATCGATCCTTCCGTTGGTCATGGTAAAGCGCATACATCCGAAGCCCAGCTCGGAAAGAGCGTTACCGTATCTGTCTTTTCTGTAGATCATCTTTTGTACCTTGCCGCAGGCAAGTGTGCCCATCGGTGACGTGCCTGCCGCGGCACCGATGAAAGTTTGAAAGTATTACTTTCAAATCTTATAGGTTTCCGAACGCAAAATCGGAAAATGCGTTCGGAAATCCCGCGTTCCGCGGGACACGTGCCCTAAAAAGCAGGGCACGTGCCAAGTACGGATAGCGAATTTTCGATAAAATTCGCTATCCTATACCTTTCCGCCCTCAGGGCATCCGCACTACTCTAAAAAACTACAGGATCCCGGAAAACCTCAGGCATCCGGAAATAATGAACAGAGTAAACATGCTTATTATGCTGGTCCAGACCACCACCTGTCCTGCCAGGGCATCATCAGCCCCCATTTCCGAAGCCATGGCAGCGCTGGATACCGCCAGGGGTGTTCCGAAAACCGCCACCATCACCGCAGCAAGGGAATTATTGATGGTCATAAATCCCAGGCGCTCATAGAGGAAGGCCAGGGAAAACCCGATAATGGGTGCTGCTATGGTCCGGCTCACTATTCCAAAGCAGAGCTCTCTCCTGAAATACCGGGTATCGCCGATCTCAAGCTGCCCTCCCAGCGAAACAAGGGCTACAGGAGTCGCCACTCTGCTTAGATCCCGCATTACCCTGTAAACCCACGGGAAATCGTTTTCTATGCTGAAAACGGGGCCTCCGCTGCTGTCCACCGGAATAAACTGACGTACCACAAGAACCAGGCTTCCGGAAAGCAATCCCAGAATGATGGGGTTCTTAAAGCATCCCTTTACCACACTCAGCACGTCCGTCTTTTCACCGCTGTCCGAATATATGCTGTAGGTTATTACCGATACTATATTGAAATAGAGTATCAGGGGCAGCTGGCATACCGTGGCCAGAATGACTCCCTCGCTTCCCGAAAGGGATTCCGCCAGGGATATTCCGATTATTGCATAGTTTGAACGAAAGGCGCTCTGGATCAGAACTCCCCTGCGGTTCCTCCGGTCTGTGAAATGTCCTGAAAACACCACTCCCAGAAGGGTCAGAAGCACTATGGAAGCCATAAGAAATCCCAGAGGCTTTAAGGGGATCATGGACATATCCTTTATTCCGTACAGATTAATGAACATCAGACAGAAAAAGGAGAAACGGAAATTAAACCTGTTCATCTCCTTAAGGGATTTCAGGCTCATAATCCCGCTTCTCCTGCAAAAGAAGCCGATCAGTATAAATGCCAGTATTGGTGCTACCGCATTGAATGCAAATACTAAAACCGGTACCATAGGTCCCCATTGCGGGCCAAAAAGTCACAAATTTCCGTGCAGGCACGTCATCTGTGACCTTTTGACCCCTGTATCATATTCTTGCCACTCCGCTCTTTCTGGCAGCTTCTGCAACGGCTGCAGCCACTGCCGGTCCCACCTTGGGATCAAAGGCATAGGGAATGATATAATCCGCATTCAGCTCTTCATCGGAAATAAGATCTGAAAGAGCCTTTGCCGCTGCCATCTTCATTTCCTCATTAATATCCTTTGCCCTGACATCAAAGGTCCCTCTGAAGATACCAGGGAAAGCCAGCACATTATTTATCTGGTTAGGGAAATCGCTCCGCCCTGTAGCGATAACTTTAGCCCCGCCAGCCTTTGCGTCATCCGGGAAGATCTCCGGTGTGGGATTTGCACAGGCAAAGATTATGGCATCCTTATTCATGGTCTTCACCATATCCGTATTAACGGTTCCGGGTCCGGAAACTCCTATGAAAATATCCGCTCCCTTAAGCATGTCCCCTATGCTGCCGGACTTTTTATCCAGATTTGTCTGCTTTGCCATTTCTTCCTTAATCCAGTTTAAGCCGTCCCTGCCCTCATATATGGCACCCTTCCTGTCGCACATGGTGATATCCCTAAATCCTGCGGATAAAAGGAGCTTCACAATGGCAATGGCGGCTGCTCCCGCACCGCTTGTCACTATCCTTACATCTTCCTTTTTCTTTCCCACCACCTTAAGGGCGTTGGTGATACCTGCAAGGGTGATCACGGCAGTCCCGTGCTGGTCGTCGTGGAAAATAGGGATATCCGTCCTCTCCTTCAGCTTCCGTTCTATCTCAAAACAGCGGGGCGCAGATATGTCCTCCAGATTGATGCCTCCGAAGGAGCCTGATATCAGGGCCACAGTATTAACAAATTCATCCACATCCTTTGTCTTAACGCACAGAGGAAATGCATCCACATCCCCGAAGGATTTAAAGAGTACGCACTTTCCCTCCATTACCGGCATTCCGGCTTCCGGTCCGATATCCCCGAGACCCAGAACCGCGGAGCCGTCGGTAATAACGGCGCACATATTGTGACGTCTGGTAAGATCGTAGGATTTGTCTATATCCTTCTGTATGGCAAGACAGGGTTCAGCAACCCCGGGGGTATAGGCAAGGGACAGATCATCCTTTGTTTTCACCCCTACACGGGAAATAACCTCTATCTTTCCCTTCCATTCACCGTGCAGCCTTAAGGATTCTTCAGCATAATTCATACAGCATTTCTCCTTTCAATTGATTATCATAAAGGTAATAAAACCCGGCAAACCCGTTTGCCCCGGTTTCAGACAGTTTTTACAGTAACGGTCCGAGAACCGACAGCATCAGTGACCCGAGCAACAGGATTATAGCGCCCCCCAGTCTCGATGAGATCTGTGAGAAGGGCATGAGCTCCATTCTGTCCGCTGCGGAAAGAACCGCCACATCTCCGGTGCCTCCCATGTTTGACATGCAGAGCCCGGCAGTGATGCCCGCCTCGAAGGGATAGAAGCCCACCAGCTTTCCAACCAGCGCTGCCCCCACAAAAGCTCCTATGCAGGTCAGGCCGCAGAGGATAATGTAGGTCACGGACATATTATTTATAACCTGTCCTATATCCAGATAGGACACTCCTATTCCCATTAAAAGCACGTTTGTGAGATTGGTCATTATGAACTGGAACCACTGGAAACAGGCTATTTCCACATTCTCCGGCAATATATTGGCGATCTTGAATATAGCCACTGTTATGATCATGAATGCGTAGGCGTGAATGGTCACGGCAGGTACCAGCTTATCCCAGATAATGGCGCATACATAGCCCCAGGCAAAGAAGGTTCCGGAAACAAGAAGCCCTATGCCGAGATTGGAAACGCTTATCCTGTTCCTCTTTTCCTTCACCTCATCGCTTATTTCAAGCTCCGCCGGATCTACCGTTCCTCTCCTCATAAGCTGGCCGTTTCCGTTCATATCGCCCTTCATGGTCTTTGTCATGATGCCTGCTATGATTATGGAAATGGCATTTCCTATGGCCACAGCCGGGGACATTATTGATATGGCTTCAGATGCCGACATGGTCCCGGCGCTTTCAAATATCTTTGATAAAGGCGTGGCTCCGGCTCCCATGCCTCCTCCCATTATGGGAAGAGCTATAAGAAGCAGGGATTTGATGCTTCCGAAGCCCAGAAGGGTTCCGGCGGCTGTGCAAAGGGCAAAGGCCATGATCAATCCCCCGAATATAGCGGGGAAATAGCGGGCGGCCGCGTTGATAAGAAGCTTCCTGTTCATTCCCAGTATGGAACCCGTGATAAGGGCCGCTATATACCAGTCCAGGAAAGCTCCCGTGGGCTTAAAGAATTTATTGATGTTTCCCACCAGGTCTATACCCTTTATGATATTGAAATTATAGATAATGGTGCCATCCTCCAGCGTATCCACCGCCATGGGGATGAGCTTAAAGTAGGTAAGAAGTGCGGAGCCGAATATCACCACCACTGCGCCGCCCCCAAGATAGTCCTTGATAATGGGGGTCTTGTTTCCGATGATATAGAGTATCTCTCCCACCACAATCATAAACGCAAAGCATCCTGCCATTCCCTCCGGCAGGGCTCCGGTGTAGGCTGCCACAAGGATCACTACCGTACAGATAATGAACCATTTCAGTGGCAGATTGAACATTGTGTATCCCTTTTTTTCTGTCATAATTTGTACCTTGCCGCAGGCAAGTGTGCCCATCGGTGACGTGCCTGCCTCGGCACCGATGCAAGTTTGAAAGTAATACTTTCAAACTTGTCTCCTTCTCCGAAAGGTCTCCCCCTGTCCGGATTATACCATATTCACGCCCTATTCCCAACAGAATAAAGGAAAATACCAACCTTTTTCAGGCCTTTTTTTCAGTCTTTTTCAGACCTCGACTAAGGTTCTGTTCTGAACAGATACTAAAATACTTCAAGGCAGAGGATCAAAGTGATATACTTGTAAATGATATGGAAAATTTTGATCTATCCTCTGACAATAAAACAAAAAAACATGCGGCTCCCCCGGATAAGCCGGATAATGACCGGGAGCTTGACATGTCTGTTTCTGCTGTCTGTGAAAATAAAAATGGTGAAAAATACGCTTTTGTCACTTTTTCCGATAAATCCGGAAACAGCGCCGAGGGAAAGATCCCTGACTGCAGAATCATAAGGAACAGGGGTTTTTCCAAAGAAGAGGTTTCACAGCTTGAAAAATATATGGTCTCCAATCTGAAGGAGCTGAAAAAAATGTCTGCGGGAATAGATATTTTTTCGAAACTGTTCGGCCCGTAAGCTGTCTGCATTAAATGCGGCCCGCACGGTCTCCATATTTGACCTGGCCCCGGCAGCCTGTCCGAAAACCATTCACCCAATCTGCACGCCCCCACTTTGCGGGTGAAACTGACATGAATTTGGGTCACGTAGCTCGCTACGCTCCCCAAATCCAGTCAGTTCCCCCACAAATTGGTGACGCACATCTTGGGTAAAGCGTTTTCGGACAGTCTGCCGGCGAGGGCGATACCGCCCACAGCCGCACCGGCACCTTAGGCGGGACATTCATGTTCCTTTATGAGTTTGCTGTTGTTCATTGCGCCCCCCTGTTATTCTCCTTAAGGAACGAAATGAACTCGGCTTCGGGAATGGGCTTTGAATAATAATAACCCTGAATGAACTCCACACCCATATTCCTCATGACTTCTACCTGTTCTTTTGTCTCAATGCCTTCAGCCACAACACACATATTCATTTTATGAAGGATATCCACCAGCCCGGTTATCACGAGCTTGATCCTTTCATTACTGAAGAACTCCCTGGTAAAGGTATAGTCAAACTTTATGTTCTTTACCGGCAGATTTACGAAATAATCGATATTGGAGCGTCCCGTACCGAAATCATCCAGCGAAAAAGTCACGCCTCTTTCGATCAGCTTGCCCATATTCTGCAGCATAATTCCTCTGTTTTCCACTGCAGCCGTCTCAGTAATCTCAAGGTTTATGAGTCTGGGATTGATACGGTATTTCTCTATATGTTTCAAAACAAATCCCGCCGGATTCTCATTATCGAACTGTGCTGCCGATACATTTATCTCGATCTGTTCAAGGCCGTATTTTTCGGCTTCGCCGTTGGCCAGGAAAAGGCAGACCTTTTCAAATACCCTTATGCCAAGAGGTATGATCTGTCCGGTCTCTTCCGCCAGAGGAATGAAGACTCCCGGAGGAACGATCTCCCCATTCTCCAGCCGTATGCGTACAAGGGCCTCCGCCTCGTCAAAACAGGCTTTTTTGACATTATAGAAGGGCTGATAGAAAACCTCTACCCTGTCTGTTCTCAGAGCTTCATCAATAAGCTCCTTTATGCTGTTCTGTTCCCTTAAGTTCTTCAGCATTTCTTCATCGGCTACCAGAACCTCCTTTTCACTTTCCAGATTGGTATGGAGAAAACGGAAGAATTCATCGGGGCCGTTCATCAGCAGACTGTCCGGTATCAGAAGGTAGGTGCCCTTTGCCGGAAGATCCGTCACATTATCCTTTTGCATTTTTATATATGCAGCTCTGTCAAACATCCGGTTCCTGTCTTCATAGACCACACAGAATGTATCATCATCGATGCGGAAAGCGGGCTCCGGGCCAAGCCTTACCAGGGCGCGGGCCGTACGCATGACAGCGGCCTGTTCCATGTTGTAATCCACATTATTGGTAAGATAATGGATTTTTGCGGTAAACATGGAGAAGCTTTTGCCAAATCTGTATTTGTCGTGTACATAAGTTGAAAGGGCGTTGGTGGTAAACAGTCCTGTGGTACTGTCCAGATATTCACTGGGATTTTCAAGCTGAATATACAGGATGACCATGCCGAAGGCTGATGCGAAACCCACCAGAAGGATCTCAGGCACGATAAACTGGATAACGGCGGCCAGAAGCCATAAGCCCTGCCATAGGAGCATGGCGGTAAACCTTCTGCCCGGCATTTTCAATCTGTATGCTATGGTGGTTGCAATGGTGGACAGGATATAAATGGCAGAAAGCGCATAAGCCACAATAGTGGAGGGTCCGTAGGAATAGACCACCCTTCCGCTGGCCGTAAAGAAAATGGGCAGAAGAAGCATTAATATCTCACCCAGAATAAAAATGATATTGGATGTGATCTTCACTGTTTTTGCCCAGGTCTTTTCCAGCGGAAACAGGCCGGTGGACGCATAAACATAGGCAAGATACCCCTGCAGTGCCAGCAGCATTATATAAAACTTGCAGACTATTCCAGTAATAAACGGATTAAAGCCGTCATGCACAGACTTATTTATCATAATGATGGAGAGAATGTCGAAGATCAGACAGGCAAAGCATGCACAGACAGCGCACTGAAACAGCTTGCGGTTCATAAGGTCAAGTCTTTTTTCCCTGAAGAACATGACGGAAATGGTAAATATTATAAAAAGCGCACAGCATTGAAGCTCTATATTCATCTCAATATCCCTTTGGTATTTTGAGGGCCACGCCATTTAATGTCCGCTCCCCCCGGTGGTATATTCAAAATCATGTTTCCTGTCATCTTCAACGCTTCCGACAGGATCATATACAGAAATATTATACCCTTATTTACCATAGCTTTTCAAGGGTCACGCCGTCCTTTCGGCTGCTGTATTCCATAAGCATCCCGTTTAGAACCGCATAGCAGAACGTGCTGCCGGCATGTTTTGAGCGCCGTTCAAATTTTTTTAAACTTAAAGCCCCCGGCAAAACGCCGGGGGCCCGGATCAGTTATGATAGGTTATCTGATCAGTTATTTAATCTTTGATTCGTATTGACCGTCCTTAAGTACTCCCACAACATCTCCTGACTTTATTGTCACAGCCTTGGTTGCTGCATCATATGCTATGGAAGCCGGAGCACCGAAGCTATCCTTCTTTCCGTTCTTCACGGTGAACTTCTTGCCTGTGTTCTGATACTTGAAGGTTACCGCAAGCTTATCAGCCTTTCCTTTTATAACCGGCTTATCGATCTGGTTATTGCTTACTGCATACTCGATATTAAGCGGATTGATCTGGATCTTGATCTTATTATTGTCAAAACTCTTATCTGCCTTTGTTGCTTTCTTCAGAGCCTTCTTAACTGTCTTTAAATCTGCTCCGCCCTCAATATCGGTTATCTGGATACTTGCATTGAAGCTTAAGGAATCCTTGCCCTTAGCCTTGGTTACCTTAACCTTCTTTGGTGTATATTCAGCATTGTTGTAGGAAACGGATATATCCCCAAGGATGTTCTTCCAGTCTTTCGCTTTGAAGCTCTTACCGAATGAAGGGATCTGGGTATTATAGTTTACTGTTGCTCCCTGCAGATCAGAAATATTAAGAGCAGCACCTTCAACCTTTCCGGTTATTTTATTCTCGGAAACGGCTTTTTCTGTCTCAGCCTTCTTCTTTGCTTCTTCTTCGGCCTTCTTTTGTTCCTCTGCCTTTTTCTTTGCTCTTTCTTCAGCTTTCTTCTTCTCTTCTTCTATAGCCTTCTTTTTTTCCTCTGCCTTCTCGGGATCGTATTCATCAGAATAGAGATCCAGTCCGTTTACTCCGTCAGAGACCTTAACCCATACATAGGCCTTATCTGTGATCTCGTCTTCCTTAAAGTACTTGGCAGGCTTGAAGCTGTATGTTGCTATACCGTTTTCTGAAACATTGAAGTCATACATTCCGGGTTCATTCTCTTCAGCATTAATGAATCCGTCCTCCATGAAGTATACCTCGCCCTCATCTCCCTTAGGAGCATAGTAAACCATGGTGTAAAGATTATCCTGGGTAGCCTCATCATTCTTATCGAAAGCACCGCACACCCACTGAACCTTCATTTCATCCTTGGTGTTGGTGACATCCGTGATCGTTCCGTCTATTTCCTGAGCCGGAACCTCTTTAAACCAGAGAACACCTTCGTCGCCTTCCTTGTATGACTTATTTTCGTCAAGATCATTTAAGATGGCAAAGGCTGCCGTTCCATCGGGATATTCGGCTTCGAACTCGAATTCACAGAAATCCTGTATCCTCTTATCTACGTCATTTTCAGAGATGGCGTCAACGTTTATTGCGGTATTGATATTGCTGGCAAAGAACTCAACTGTCGACTTATTTCCATCTACAGGAGAGGTGATAACCTTTCCATCTTTGTCAAGGGCAGCAAATATGAACAAATCCTTGTCATTCATACCCTTGTCATCGCCGTTCTTATCCAGGTAATCGATATATTCCAGATCTCCCTTATATGAGAACATGGGATCTACTATACAGCCGCTTACTGTAGCGTCTTCAGTCTTACCGGAATACTGGATCTCGCCGGAAACCTCCACAAGCTTTGACTCTCCGAAACGCATCTCGTCATCATAGTAAAGCTCCAGATCTTCATCCTCTTCACTATCAAGTAAGCTGGCGCTCTCTGCAGTTGCTTCCTCCTTCTTTTCCTTCTTCATGAATTCATTAAAGAGGTGATCCCAGATAACGCTGGTGGTGAAGTAATAATACTCATTTCCCGAGTATCCCGAACCCATATAACTTATGGTAGGGAATACTTCATTGTCTTTCTTTGCATAATGCACAAATTCACTTTTACTAAGGATGAAAGGATGCAGCTTAAGGTCTACCACTGTGCCCTTTCCGTTTTCATTGACAGCATCCTTTGTCTTATCGTCGTAGACCTTAGCATCAGCACTCAGTCTGCCTTTGTACTGATCACTGGAAACCCAGGGGTATTTATTCTGATCGACGTCAGAATACTTTTCAACATTTTTTTTGGTGTATGCTGTTGTATCTTCAACAGAAGAACTGTCCACCTTGTCTCTTCCCTTGGATTTATACTCAAGGGGAACATTATTTGTCCTGAAGTTATAGCTTCCGCCGTCATACTCGTCACCGATCCCGTAGCAATGTGCTATCTCATGCGCAACGGTTGGAAGCATGTCCTCATCCATAAGGGTTATGATATTGGTGGGTCTGCCGTAGGTATAGCCCTGTCCGTTTCCGGATGCATCCTGACGGTACATTACAAAGGCAAGGATGATATCATACTTATCCTTTCCTGTCTCCTTATCCCTGACCTGAAGCTTGCTGACTTCTTCCCAGAGCTTCTTCTGCCCGTCATCGGTACACATATCATATTCAGAACCGGAAGCGTCAAAGACATTGCCTTCATCGATATTGATCTCGGAAAGAGGATATACGTCAAAAAGGTATTCCTTTACCTTGGCAATAGTTCCGTCCCAGTTGCTCCCGCATTCAAAGGATCCTACAGAGGGCGCTCCGCCTCCCTTGGGATTCTGTGCCTGCCCGTAATATGCGGTAACCGGAACAGCAAGTATATTTAAGGGATTGGTTGCATAGAAATCAACATTGGTATCATTCGCAATCTCTTTCTCGCCGTCAAAGAGACGGAAGTTATACTTTCCTGCCTCGGGACCGACATTCATTTTGGCATATACCATTTTCTTCCCTGAAACAGTGTTTGAATTCTCTTCATAATAGTCTGTTATTGTGAAGTCATTTTCATTACTGCCTTCCCAGGTAAGAATAGCGTCTCCTTCATCATTCCCTTCCGAATCGGCTTTCTTATAATAGAGCTTCCAGTTTTTGATCGCTTCTTTGGCTTTTTCATCACTGTCAGCATCAACCGGATACGCTACGATAGTCTGCTTGCTGGCCACAAAGTTACTCATGTATGTGGGAGAATCCCCTTCATAGAGATCCTTCTTTACATGAAGTGAGAAGCCCTGGTTAACCTCCAGATTTCCGGGTGTCTCATCCTCCTTAAGTATCACCGGTTCACTTTCGTTAACCGCTGCTTCTGCAGTCTTTACCGCAGCATCTGGCCTGATATCATCTGCATACAGTGAAACTGTGCTGCCGGTAAACAACATCGCCATCACGGTGAAAGACGCAATAGCTTTTTTCATTTCCATAAACCCCCTGTTCTTTCGCATTTGTCCTTTTTCCTCCTTTTATCTGATTTACAAAGAGATTTATACTGTTAAGCAAGTATTTTACCACCGCCGGAATCAAAAAGCAATTGAACACTGTTACGGAAACGGCGGATTATATTCGTGTTTAGCCGGCCGCCAAATATACTGCGCTAAATCTAATAATTTTATTGCGATTTAGCGTAGTATCGTTCATTAACGCATCCGGTATGCACAGAACACAATTTTTTGTTCTTGTGATCGTTTCGTAGGATTCATTCCATTATATATCCCGCAGATACTCACGCAGATACGGCACGTCGAATCCAACCTCACCCCGGCGTTCCTGACGGATAACACCTGAATGAAGAAGACGCCGTTTGTATGTTATTTTGTCAAGATATAAACGGACCAGGCGGAGCTTCCCTCTGTTCCATTAAAAAACCCCTCTCTCTATTTCAAGCATGTCAAGAAGCTTCTTAAACGTATCCTGTCCGTCAAGGCAGGTATATGTCATAACTGTGACATTCCTGATCTATATGACACTTGCAAAGGTAAAGACCAAAAATGGCCAGACAGAACATATCTGTAACAAAAACAAACCTGATAGATTTATGAAAGCGTCACGGCATTTATAAAGATACCACAAATAACACTTTTCAGAAAGGAGCAGCCATGGCAACAGTAAAGAAACTCCCCTCCGGCAGTTACCGGGTAAAGGTTTACAGCCACAAAGAGGGAAACAAAAAAGCCGCTAACTAAGCGGCTTTCAAGCGTGGAGTAGGCGGGAGTCGAACCCGCGTCCAAAAAACCATTCCCTGTCCTTCTACTATCATAGTGCACTGTTTGTCATTCCCTCTGCCCGGCGGCTGTGCACCGTCTCCGGGGGTTGGTAGCTTCATGATACGCCCATCAGCTCAAAGCTTTGCGGATGTCGTTTCCTGTGATGATGACGCCGGTATCCGGAACCACAGGTAGAACCGGGCCGACGGCTGCTGCACTTAGGCAGCTGCTAACGCGTAACTATCGTCTGCGTTTAAATTTAAGTTTGGGTTTTAACGAGTACCTCCCTCGGATAGCTTCTCCAGCTGCAGATTCCCTGTCGAAACCAGTACTACCCCATGTTCAGGGATAAAAGCCCGTAAAGACTTTTTCCGTCCGATATCTATATCGGCTGTACTGTCAGTTATTATAACACCTGGCGGGATTTTTGCAATGAACTGTCAGTTTAATAACAAGAGATTATCTTACTGTCCAGTCCTGATCCCCCGCCGTGGACTTATCACGTACTCTGCTGCGCGGCTACTGTAAATAGCCACGGGATCCAGGCGCGTTGTTATTCATCGGAAGGTCACTTTCATTTCCCGCTCCGCTTCCCGCTTTGCATCCTTCTTCGCAATGTCTTCCCTCTTGTCATAGAGCTTTTTACCTCTGGCAAGGCCGATATTCACCTTGACCTTCCCCTCTTTGAAATAAACCTCAAGGGGCACCAGTGTATATCCCTTTTCCTTTGTCTTCTGGTCCAGCTTTCTGATCTCATATCTATGGGCCAGCAGCTTTCTCGTCCTTAAGGGATCCTTATTAAAAATATTTCCCTTTTCGTAGGGCGATATATTCATGCCCTCCACAAACATCTCCCCGTGGCGGATAAGGACATATGCCTCTTTAATACTGCAATGTCCGGCCCTTATGGATTTTACCTCCGTCCCTGCAAGGGATATCCCGGTCTCCAGCTGTTCTTCTATGAAATAATCGTGAAAAGCCTTCTTATTATTTGCTATCAGCTTTTT
This sequence comes from uncultured Lachnospiraceae bacterium, assembly GCA_946407725.1. Classification (GTDB taxonomy): domain Bacteria; phylum Bacillota; class Clostridia; order Lachnospirales; family Lachnospiraceae; genus NK4A144. Next base: position 10,983 of record CAMJPM010000006.1, on the reverse strand, counting down.
TCCTTCCGTCTTTTTCTGCGGCATGCTTTTTTACCCTTTTTTCCTTTACTCTCTTCAGTCCTTTTACCATAATCCCCGAACTGCGTTTTTGGGGGACTGATTTCTTATTATCATCATTCACAAAAACAAAATCAATGGTCCTTAAGTCTTTATCGGCAGCTGCCACCACCACCTTTACCGGATCCCCCATTCTGTAGGTCTTGCCTGAATGCCTTCCCCGGGCTTCCAGCAGGGCTTCATTAAATACATAGAAATCATCGGGAATATCACTCATCCTTACCATTCCCTCCACCGTGTCCGGCAGCTCCACATAGATCCCGTAAGCATTTATTCCGGAGACCACACCCTCATATTCGTCTCCGATATGGGACAGCATATACTCCACTTTTTTAAGCTTCTCCACCTCCCGCTCGGTTTCCATGGCCTGTCTTTCCCTTTCAGAGGATCTCTGCGCCACCTTCGGGAGAAGCTCGTCATAGTGGGATATCCGCACCCTGTTCAGCTTTCCCCGGAGTTCTTCCTTAATTATCCTGTGTACCTGCAGATCCGGATAACGTCTTATGGGAGAGGTAAAATGGCAATAGTATCTGTCCGCCAGCCCGAAATGTCCTACAGGCTCGGTAGTATACTTTGCCTGTCTCATGGATCTTAAGGTCATTCTCGCTATCAATGTCTCCTCCGGGGTACCCTCAATGCTCTTTAGGAGCTTCTGGATCTCTTTGGGGTGAATTCCGTCCCTGCTGATCTTCAGGCTGTATCCCAGGCTTACCACATACTCCCTTAAAGCCTTTATCTTTTCAGGATCCGGCTCCTCATGGGTGCGGTAGATAAAGGGCAGCTCCTGAAATGTGCAGGTTTCCGCAACGGTTTCGTTGGCAGCGAGCATAAAGCTCTCAATTATCTTTGTTGCCCTGTTTGAAAGGCGGGGCTCAAGCCCTGTCACATGTCCCTTATCATCCAGGATTATCTTCGTTTCCGGGAAATCAAAATCCACAGCCCCTCTCTTTTTCCTGATTGAGATCAGAATGTCCGACAGCTCCGCCATATCCCTGAATAAAGGGATGAGATGCTCACATTCTTTTATTAGCCCGCTGTCCGCAGTTCCGTCAATGAGCTGAAGCACTTCATCATAGGACATCCTTCTGTTTGTACGGATCACTGATTCACAGATCTCCGACTCCAGTATTTTCCCTTCGGGGCTGATCTTCATAAGGCAGGACAGGGTAAGCCTGTCCTCCTTAGGATTAAGGGAGCAGCTTCCGTTTGAGAGCACAGTGGGAAGCATGGGAATAACCCGGTCCGCCAGATATACACTGGTTCCCCTGTTCAAAGCCTCCTTATCAAGCAGCGATTTTTCCCGGACATATTCGGAAACATCGGCTATATGCACTCCCAGCTCATAGTTTCCGTTCCCGTCTTTAGTAAGGCTCACGGCATCATCCAGATCCTTTGCGTCGTCACTGTCTATGGTGACTGTCAGAAGCTCTCTGAGATCACGCCTCCCGGAGATATCCCTGCCATTAACGTCCAGAACAGCTTTGTCCGCCTCTTTAAGTACCTCCTCAGGGAAGTCCTCAGGCAGGCCGTGGGATCTGACAACGGATTCTATATCAACCCCGGGGTCGTCCTTCATCCCGATTATCCCGGTTATCTTTCCCTCGCTCCTGTGGGTTCTGTCGCCGTATTTGAGGATCCGGACCACAACCTTCATGCCCCTTACGGCATCCATGGAATCTGGCCCCGCTACAAAAATATCATCTGTTATTCTGCTGTCATCAGGGATCACAAAGCCGTAGGTTCCCTTTTTCCCGGCAGGGTCATAGGTCCCCACCACCTCTGTAACCGCGCGGCTTACGATCCTTTTGATTATCCCCTCATCCCTTCTTCCCTTATCGGGAAAGGATCTGGTGATCTCAGCCTCCACCACGTCCCCGTTCATGGCTCCAATGGAATCCCCGTATTTAATATAGATATCCTTTTCCCGGTTTTCCACAGTCACAAATCCGAAGCCTCCTGTATGGGCTTCATAAGTTCCGCAAAGGGCCTTCGGGGATAATGTTATCTTCCCGCGTTTGCTGCGGACTACCCGTCCCTCTTCCAGAAGGGAATAAAGGATCACGCGAAAATCATCCCGGTCCGTTTTTTTCGTGCAGAAAAATGTGAGGAGCTCCTTTTCCCTCATGGGTACATAGAGTTCGCTCTCCATAAATTCCAGCACCTTATTTTTTCTGATTTCAAATAATTCCTTATCCATGGCTTTATTATTGAAAACTATTATCCGGAACCCCCATGCCGAACATCCGGGACACCGGGGTTTGCAGACATTAAAAACCCCATCCGTAAATAGATGGGGTAAACTCTTCATCAGATCATTTTCCCGGCTTACCGATGCTGCAAACCGGGCATTGCGGCAGTTCTCAGAAGAACTTCATATTGAGTACTATCGATAAAACGAAAAACAGCACTGCCAGCACTCTTGTGATCTTTATCATCACTCCTTCCATGGAATGACCTTTGTTTTTTCCCCAGTATGTATCAGCTGCTCCCTGTATGGCTCCCAGTCCTGCGCTCTTTCCCTCCTGCATAAGGACTATAGCCGTAAGTGCAACACATGCAACCATAAATACGATAGAAACAAAAACTCTCATGATACGGACTCCTTTTCAATTCACCTGTTTTTGACAAGCTGTGATAGTATAACACTTCTTTCAGCTAAAAGCAAGCAATTTTTGACAGCCCCGGCTATGGCGGATTAATGCTTTTACAGTTATAATGTTGTGGGGAAGAAAGGAATAGTATGGATTTCTCACTTTACAGAAAAATGACAAAAAAGAAGGCGGCGGCAATGGCGGTATGTATTCTCACTGCGATCCTGCTTTCATTTGCGAGCTACTATCTGCCTTTTGATACGGAAATATTCGGGGTTATCCTGGTGTCGGGTATTTTCGGAGCAATACCGGGTATTATTTCCGTATTCTTTATCATGGTCCTGGGCTATGTAATGGGGGGCGGCTTATTTAACGTTAATTTCGCCTGCGGATATCAGATTATAGCAATGGTGACGGTGCTGTTCGTACGGAAGGGTTTTCTGCGTTCCGTTAAAAAATCTGTCCTCATGGTATCTGTGCTATCTGTTATTTCAGTGGCATCAAATAATTTAGGATACGAAATTGAAAAACTGAGTAACGGAATACTTGATTTCAGCATTCATTTCCGGTCCGGACTTTTTGAGTCTGTTCCGATGATAATTCTGGCGGTATGCTGTCTGGTCCTGTATATGAAAAAGACGCCGGACAGATTCCTTATGTTCCTTCCAAATGCATGGGAGTATATTAAGGACACAGAACTGAAGGGATGCGTCGATTCCCGGATCATCCGGAGCAGAAGGCGGTCGGTGGGGACAAAGATCGTCATTGTGATAATCTCCGTGGCCACCGTCATGACGGCAACAGCCATTTTATTATTTAATATACTCTATTTCAGTCCCAAAATGATGAGGATCGAAATGGACAGAGCCCGGCCCGGTATTAATGCCCCCGGCAGCAGCGAAGAAACTCCTGCGTTCCCGGATGAGTACACGGATAAGAGCAGGGATGAGAGCATGGATGAAAGCACGGAGGCAGCTCTGCCTGAACTTTTCGACTGGAACTTTGATGAAGATACCGAAATCACCATTAAAGGTAACAGGATGCCGGTTTCAGACTTAATTGATAAACTCGGGGACAAGGCACAGCTTGGAAAATGGAATACCATCAGCGGCATTGCCAGGAATATTGCTTTCTTTATCAAATTTGTCATGGGTCTTATCTATGTAGAGATCGCACTGATCGCCGTTGCCATTGGATATGTCAGCAGAAACATGGTGGAGCCGGTGGAAGCCATGGCCTATTCCATGGATCTCTATGCGGTGGGTTCCGAGGAAGAGCGGATCCTCTGTGGGAAAAAGATCCATGAGCTAAGGATCAGCACCGGCGATGAGCTGGAAGGCTTATATCACTCATTTGAAAAGATGGTGGATGATTTTGAAGACTATATCGGGAGATTAAAAAAAGAGAACGAGCTTCAAAGGGAGCTTGAAGTAGCTGAAAAAGCCAATGTAGCAAAGTCCGCCTTCCTGTCCAATATGTCCCATGAACTCAGAACGCCGATCAATGCCGTTCTGGGAATGGATGAAATGATCCTCCGGGAAGCAAAGGATGGTGAGATCAGAAAATATGCATCCGACATTCAGAATGCCGGAAGGAGCCTTCTCGGACTTGTAAATGATATTCTTGACTTTTCCAAGATAGAAGCCGGGAAAATGGAGATCATCCCGGTGGACTATGAACTGTCCAGTGTGATAAATGATCTTATCAACCTTATAAGGATCAAGGCTTCCGACAAGAAGCTGCAATTAAACGTCCATGTGGATGAGACCATACCCCATCTCCTCTACGGCGATGAGATACGCTTAAAACAGGTGATAACCAATATACTGACCAATGCAGTTAAATACACCGAAAAAGGAAGCATCACTCTGGATTTCGGATATGAATGGTCAGGGGATGAGGAAATAGATCTTCTTGTCTCGGTAAAGGATACGGGTATAGGTATCAGGGAAGAGGATCTTAATAAGCTTTTTGTGGCTTTTGAAAGAATAGAGGAAAAGCGCAACCGCACGATAGAGGGTACGGGTCTCGGAATGAATATCACCCAGAACCTCCTTAATATGATGGGAAGCAGGCTTGAAGTACAGAGTGTTTACGGAGAAGGCTCCGAGTTTTCTTTTAAGCTCCGCCAGGGCATCAGGTCAAAGGAGCCCATCGGAAATATGGAGGAAACATATAATCAGGCGCTTGAGAGCAGGAGCGAATACAGGGAATCATTTAAGGCTCCCGGTGCCCTTATTCTGGTGGTAGACGACACGGAGATGAATCTTGAAGTCATAAAGGGGCTTCTGAAACAGACCGAAATCGGGATAGATACTGTGACAAGCGGTTTTGATTGCCTGAAAAAGGTTAAGGAAAAGAGATATGACATCATCTTTCTGGACCACAGAATGCCTGAAATGGACGGCATTGAGACCTTTAAAAAGCTTAAAGCAATGGATGAAAACGAATCGAAGTGCGTTAACGTACCGGTCATTGCCCTTACCGCCAATGCGGTCAGCGGAGCCCGGGAGGAGTATATAAAAACCGGCTTTGATGACTATCTGACGAAACCGGTGGACAGTGCCAGGCTTGAAAAAATCATTATACAGTATCTGCCTGAAGAAAAGATCACCCTTACCCTGGATACGGAGCCTGAAACAAAGGACAAGGAACCTCTTCCGGAATGGCTTGCCGGTATTGATTCCATTAATACTGAAGCAGGTATCTTAAACTGCGGCTCCGCAGAGGATTATATAATGGCCGTTAATCTTTTTTACAATTACAGTCAGGATAATCTGGAGGTCATCCGCGAATTCTTTAATAACCGTGACTGGAATAACTATAATATCAAGGTTCATGCCCTGAAGAGTTCCGCAAGGATGATCGGAGCAGAGAAGCTGTCGGCTGCTGCCGCAAAGCTTGAGGAGGCAAGCAGTGAAGAGACTATGGACGAGAGGTACATTATTGAAAATAATGAAGGCTTACTTTCAATGTACCATGATCTGCGGGAAATGCTTTCACCGGTAACAGATCATCCTGAAGAAAAGAAAGAAACCGCAGATAAACCTGCTATTGACAGTGCCGGCATCAGCGATGCCTATAACTCTTTGCTGGAGCTTATAGGAGTTGCGGATTTTGACAGCTGTAATATGATAATCAGAAGTCTTGACGGTTATGCGCTTCCGGATGAAAATGAGAAAGAGCTTTTTGACGGAATTAGTAAAGCTGCTGAAAAATTCGACTGGGATACGGTGGAGCGGCTTATAAGGGAACGGGCAGGGAAAATCTGAGATCAGGCAACCCGCTTAAGTGTCTTATAAATGAAAGGTAGGAGATTTATGAAAAAAGAAGTGCTTTTTATCAGCCAGGGAGAATCCTTTATGATCAACGCCATAATGGATAATCTTAAAACCGGCGGCTATGATATTAAAAGGATAGAGCCAAATATCAGTGCCCTGAATGAAGAGAAAGAAAAGTACAGCATAATAGTGTTTTATCTTGGGGAATATGTTGAGCAGATCAGTGATTTTCTCACGTATTTAAAGGATGTTACCATAGAGGAATGGAAGTATCTGTACTGTATAGGGAGCAAAGAGGAGCTGAGCATCTTAAAGAAAAATATGCTGATACACGCAGTTAAAGAGACATATGAAAGGCCTCTTAATGTAAAGACCCTGATAGGAGATCTGGATAAGCTTATAGACCAGCATTCCGGAGACGAGGCGAAGAAAACCATTCTGGTGGTGGATGATGACGTGATGTTCCTGAATATGATGAAGGAATGGCTGTCTGATGACTATCGGGTGGCCGTGGTAAATTCCGGAACCAGGACCATAACCTATCTTGCAAATAACAAACCGGATCTCATTCTTCTGGATTATGAAATGCCTGTTACCAGCGGTCCTCAGGTACTGGAAATGATCAGGGCAGATTCAGAGCTTGAGAAAACCTCTGTTATCTTTCTTACCGGCAAGGGAGACAAGGAAAGCGTTACAAGGGTCCTTTCCTTAAAACCCGACGGATATCTCTTAAAGAGCCTGACACGCGAGGAATTGAAGGCATCCATAGCAGATTTTTTTGAAAAGCGTAAGATTGAAGACATTAAAAAGATAGCAAAAGACAAAATGGACGGTTCAAACCTGTGGACGGAGCGCTGACCCTCGGAAAGTGTCTGTGCCCTGCGAAATATTTCATGTTTTCATGTTTTTTACCATTCTGTCTATCTTGTTGATACATATAAAACACACGGGAATGATATAGAAACAGGCTGATAGCCATGCGCTCTGATCTGTAAAGCATATGGCTCTGTAACCCCACCGGGGCACCGCCCAGACACTCATTACGATACGGGCCGCCATTTCGATCATACCGGAGAAAATGGTAAGGAACGAATAGCCAAGTCCCTGGGTGACCATACGGCTGACCCCAAGAAGCCCCAGTGCCCAGTAAAACAGCCCAAGGGCAGCCAGATAGGCAGCAGACGCATCCAGCACATCTGCCATATCTCCGCTTATGAAAAGCAGGGACATGGGACGCCCCAAAAAGATCAGTATAAGACCGGAAAAAATACCGTATACTATTGCAGCGGCCATTCCTATATATACGCCCTTACGTATCCGCGGCACATTTCCCGCACCGTAATTCTGTCCGCAGAAGGTTGATACAGCGGTGGCAAGGGCGTCGATGGGACACATGGTAAACTGCTTTATCTTCATTCCGGCTGTAAAGCCCGAAACATATACACTTCCCAGGGAGTTATTGGCCGACTGCATGACCATGCTTCCTATGGCGGTTATGGAGTACTGCATTCCCATGGGAATGCCCATTCCGAGAAGCGACAGAAAATATTTATGCCTCGGAACCATGTCCTGCCTTTTCGGAAGGATAAAGCCCATTTTCCGTATTATAAAGATGAGGCAGAGTATTCCGCTGGTGGCCTGGGATGCCACTGTGGCAAGGGCCGCTCCCATAACACCGAGTTTCAGAACCATTATGCAGAAAAGATCCAGACCGATATTCGCAACGGTGGAAACCGCAAGAAAGATAAAAGGCGTCCTGCTGTCTCCCACCGATCTTAAAAACCCCGCAGCCGTATTATAGAGCAGGGTAAAGGGGATCCCGAAAAATATCACCAGAAGATAGATATAGGCGTCATCATAGATATCCTGTGGTGTTCTAAGTATCTCCAGTATTCCGTGACATAAAAGTGCACAGGAAACGGTGAGCACCAGGGCAAAGGCTATAACAAGGACCCCGCTGTGAAACACGTATTTCCGGAGGGAATCCATGTCCTTTGCGCCGTAGCGCTGGGCCACGGGAACAGCAAAGCCTGCACAGAGCCCTATACAGAAGCCGAGAATAAGAAACTGCACGCTGCTGGAGGCTCCCACCCCGGCAAGAGCCTTTGCCCCCAGCGCCCTGCCCACAATAGCTGCGTCAACTATATTATAGGTCTGCTGGAAAAGATTTCCCAGCAGAAGCGGAAAGGCGAACTTCAAAATAAGCTTCAGGGGGCTTCCCTCTGTCATTGAACCTGTTTTTTCCCTGTTTACTGACATGATCCTTAACTATTCAGAGAACAGGGCGATGTATCCCCGTTCCGACCTTTCTTTTTACAATCCTGGTTTCACCGTCTCCCTGTCGGGATGTTCCCCACTCCAGCCTGCTTCAGGCATGGAACGTATTGTCTCCATATCCTCATCGGAAATCCTGATATCATCATAAACAAGATTTTCCTTCATGCTCTCGATATGGGTACTCTTCGGGAGGATTATAAAATCATTCTGCAATCCGAAGATCAGACAGAGATGTGGAACAGAAATCCCGTATTTCCCCGCAAGTCTGATAAGAAGCGGATCCTTGATTATCCGTGCCCTTCCGATGGGACTCCAGGCCTCTACCGCTATACCCTTCTCCCTGCAGTATGCTACAGCCTCTTCCTGCATATAGCCGGGATGGAGCTCCAGCTGGTTTATTGCAGGAACTGTCTCTGCAGTCTCCAGAAGGTTATCAAGATGATGTGGAAGGAAATTGCTCACTCCTATGGAACGGACCCTTCCCTCTCTTTGCAGCTCTTCCATTGCTCTCCAGGTTTCCCTGTCCAGCTCCTTCCAGTTGTCGTAATCATCCCTGCCGTAATCGCTTCTGGGCCAGTGGATCAGATAGAGATCCAGGTAATCCGTCTGCAGCTTCTTTAAGGATTCCTCAAACTCTTTTTTTGTGTTCTCATATCCGAGACGGTTTCTGTTCAGCTTGGAGGTAATAAAGAATTCTTCCCGGGCTACTCCGCTCTCACGTACCGCCCGTCCTACCTCTTCCTCGTTATTGTAAATGGCCGCCGTATCCAGATGCCTGTATCCGGTATTTATGGCATCCAGAATGATACGGTAACCATCATCAACAGTCGTTTTATAGGTTCCAAAACCTATACAGGGAATTGAAATACCATTATTCAGCTTTTTTGATATCATCTGTTATTCTCCTTCGCATGCCTTGCTCCGATATCGCCTTATAAAATATTTATCCCCTGTTTTTCGTTACAGTATTGCCGTGCTTAACTATTTCAACTACAGCACTCATTTTATATGTTTTTTTGCGATTATTCAAGGACTTAAGAAAATTCCCGTTAGAAACGTGCACCACCGGACGCACACTAAAGGAAATCCCCGGTACCAGATGGTGCCGGGGATGATTTTTATATAAAGCCTGTCTTATTCTGTTGATTTTACCGGTCAGTCTGCGCTGTATACGAAGCCGTCATTATCAGCCCTGAATACACCGGTACGGATCTTCTTCTTGTCAGTGGGTGACTGACGGAATGCGCATTTGAAACCATAGGCTGAAAGATTATTCACGTGATATTTCCCGTAATCGTCCCAACCATTTCCTCCCATTGTCTTATATGCGTAATTCCCACCTTCGGGGAATTCCAGAACCTTAACCGTTTCTCCTGCAACAGTTCCGTCTGAAAGTGAGTAATCGGTACCATCCTTAAGAACAATAGGTGCTTCACCCCACTTTCTGCCATTATATGTATCAACCCAGAGAGTAATTGCTGCCTTGGTTCCGTTGAATTTACTTACATATAAATAATTGCCCAGGCCCTTTTCATATCTGCTGACATCAGAGCCAACCGTTCCTATTTTTTCTTCAATAGTTTTTTCATTAGCTGCTGCGTTTGTAGCAGTTGTAATATCGGTGTCCGGTGCAGCTTTACTGTTAATAATGTTTTCTATAGCACCTGCTGTATTGCTTTCGTATGCCGCTAAAAGCCGCTGCCTGATGGCAAAAGTGTATTTCCTGTCCTTTGTTGCATCAGCTATAGCCTTCTTCTGATCCTTGGCATCATCCTTTGCATTTAATTTAACCGTAAATGTAGGAAGGGTCTTTCCGCTTAAAAGCTTGTACTCATAAGGATTATATTTTACAGCCTGTGTGGCTCCCTTAGGTGTAACAGACTTTTCAACCTTTATAGCCTGTCCGGAAACACTGGCATCCTTTGCGTTCTTCTTATCAACCTTAACGCTTCCCACTGTCACACCGGGGATCTCTGTAACAGTACCATTCTCATATTTTACAAGGGCTGCTTTTACATCGAGCGCCTCTATCCTGCTCTTGGTCTGCTTTCCAAAACCGCTCTTATTAAAGTCTTTTACCCTTCCGTCATATTCAAATACAGGGATCATCTTAAACCAGCCATATTCAGGATCATAATCATCCTGACCTTCTACACATCCCATCACACAATATTCATCATCATCCTCTTCACCATATCTTAAGAATACATAATAGCCATTGGAAAGATCGATCACATCATAGATACCTTTTGTATCTATCATTCCGGGAACATCATCATCTTTATCATTGCTGCTGACAGGGATCTTCTTGCTGTTATTCAGGTACTCATCCGAATAATAAGATCCCGTAAGTACAGATTCCATAAGACAACGTCCGTCATAGGTACTATTCCATGAAACGGGATTATCGGTATTCTCGATGGCTGCCACATCATTTTTATCTCCGGAATAGGTGATCTTTGTAACAGCCTTACCATCCTTGTAGTTGATCTGGTTGTCCAGAGCTGCCTCTGCCCCAAATGCAAAGGAATTCATACTGAATACCATTGCTGCCGCGAGGAAGAGTGATAACATTTTTTTGTTTCTTCTTGTCATCTCATTATTCTCCTTTTTGTTTTTCTGATCCGGTTTATTTTATGCCCCCTTAATTCGGATAAATATACTGTATATGTATAAGTACAGGTATAAAAACAGATGGTTTTATATATTTTTAATATTTTAAAAGGGTCAATCATTTTTTCTATGTGATTCCTCAGCCGCTGACCCAGCGGTATAGT
>CAMJPM010000005.1 GCA_946407725.1 uncultured Lachnospiraceae bacterium | reverse complement strand
GATACCGGGACCGTAAATCTCCGTAAGCCCGTAAATATCGTAGAGTTCGATCCCAAGCTCCGTGGAAATGCGGTGCCGCATCTTTTCTCCCCATCTTTCGGATCCGATCACTCCTTTTTTCAGGCAGACCTTGTCCTTTATCCCACGCTTTTCGATCTCCTCTGCCAGCAAAAGCGCATAGCTGGAGGTGGCACAGAGAACCGTTGTCTTCATATCCATCATAAACTGAAGCTGCTTATCCGTATTTCCCGGTCCCATGGGAACCGCCATGGCCCTAAGCTTCTCCGCACCGTTCTGAAAACCTATACCGGCAGTCCACAGGCCGTATCCCGGGGTTATCTGGATACGGTCCTTCTCAGTGATCCCGGCAAATTCGTAGCATCGCCTGAACATTTCTGCCCAGTCATCCACATCCTTTGCGGTATAGGGAATGATCACCGGAGTTCCGGTGGTTCCCGAAGAAGAGTGGATCCTGACGATCTCCTCCTCCGGCACCGCCATAAGTCCCAGGGGATAGGCATCCCTTAAATCCTGCTTATGGGAAAAGGGAAGCTTCTGGAAGTCTTCCACCGTTTCTATCCCATTAATCCCAGCCTCCTTAAGCTTTGCCCCGTAAAAATTGCCGGCAGCCACAAGACGCTTTATCTGGGTGTCAACCTGTTTTATCTGTTTTTCATTGATCCTCATTGATTCTTCTCCTTTACGTACCTAAGTGCCTTAAGATTAAGATCCTTTAGCTTCTCCGGAAGCCTGTCAATGATCGCTTCTTCTATATCATCTTCGGACAAGCCGAGACAGCCGCTCATAACTGCCGCTCCAAGCAGCACCACATTCAGGCATTTCGCGGACTTCAGGTCCGATGCCGCCCTGGCGCTGTCTACAAGTGTCAGGTTTTTTACCTTTTTTTTCAGGTAAGACAGTATTTCCTCTGCGGGATAGGATGAGCTCCCCACCATGGCACTTACAGGCATGATGGGTTCCATGGACACAACCGCAGCTCCTCCCTCTTTCAGGAAGGGAAGCATCCTGACTGCCTCCGCGGGTTCAAATGCGATCATAAGATCCGCCCTGCCCTTTCCGATCCTGGGTGTCCGGACACTGTCCCCGAGACGGAGATTTGTAAATACGCTGCCTCCCCGCTGGGCCATTCCTATGGTTTCAGCCGAGCAGGCATGTATCCCTTTCTTCATGGCCGCATCCGCTATGAGCCTCGATGCCAGTATGGTTCCCTGGCCTCCCACTCCGCAGAGCAGGATATTGACCTCTCTTAAATCCTTTTCAGTCTTCATTTTATATCTTATACCTTTCGTATCAGTCTTTTTTCCCGATGGCTCCCACAGGACAGACCTTGCCACACAGCATACAGCCCGTACACATGGAGGAGGTGATCTTTGCCTTCCCCCCATCGAGAACAACAGCCGGACATCCCAGTTCATTTATGCATTTTCTGCAGCCTATGCAGGAATCCGTATTCACAACCGCCTTCCCTGCCGGCTTTTCAATGGCTATGCAGGGTGAACGGAAGATCACCGCCTTCACGCCTTTCTGTTCCTGGGCGCGTTTTACTGTATCGATGGAAGCCTCAAGATCCAGGGGGTCAACGGTCTCCACAAAGGAAAGGCCTATGGCCCGCAGAACCCTTTCAATACTCACCTTTTCAACTATCTCACCCATGGCGGTCCGCCCGCTGCCCGGATGGGGCTGGTGGCCTGTCATGGCCGTGGTGGAATTATCAAGAACGATAAGTGTAAGCTCGGCCTGATTATAGAATGCATTTACAACACCCGTGATACCGGAGGCAAAAAAGGTGGAATCCCCTACAAAAGCAAAGCACTTCGTGTCCGGTTCAACCCGGGAGATCCCCTGGGCTATATTGATCCCGGCTCCCATGCAAAGGCAGGTGTCACACATTTCCAGAGGTTCGGCGTTCCCAAGGGTATAGCAGCCGATATCCCCTCCGTAAAATGTCTTCCGGCCCTTCATTGCCTGCTTCACCGCATAGAAGGATGCGCGGTGGGGGCATCCTGCACAGAGTACAGGCGGACGTACAGGAAGAGCCGGCATATCGTCAAGATCCATGGAAACATTTCTTATACTGTCATCCTCAAGAAAATCTGCCAGCGCGTCTGCCACACTGTCAACGGAGTTTTCCCCGGAGGGCGCGATGTCACCGGTCAGCTTCCCCCTAATACGCACGGGAATGGAATATTTCCCGCATACATGGATAAGTGCTCTCTCGATGACCGGATCCAGCTCCTCCACGCAAAGCACCTCGTCCTTGTCCCGCAGGAATTCTTTTGCCAGCTCCTCGGGAAAAGGAAAGGGTACCGCTATCCGCAGTATTTCAGGACGGGAAGCCCCGTGAAAAGCATCTAAAACATAAGTGTAATTTATACCGTGGGTAGCTATGGCCTTACGTCTAATTCTCCCCTCTCCTGCTGCTCTGGAACCTCCGTCTCCTTCCGGAGGAAGTATATAATTCCGGGGATATTTTGAAAGAATCCCGGAAAGCTCACTGTTCCGTTTTTCTATAAGAGCATGGTTTTTCACCGAAAGCCTGGGGAATATCACAAAGCGGGAAGCGTCCTTTATAAAGCCCTCCGCCTCATGCTTTTCATACTCGTTTTCATCCGGAACATCGATGGATTCGTATCCGTGGTCAACCCTGGTGGTTGCGCGGAAAAAAACAGGGGTTCCCCACTTTTCGGAAAAATCAAAGGCCTCTTTCATCATGGAAAATGCCTCTTCCACGGTGGACGGGTCAAACAAAGGCACCTTTGAAAACATTGCGAATGTTCTGGTGTCCTGCTCCGTCTGTGAAGAGATGGGTCCGGGATCGTCCGCCACCATTATCACCATGCCTCCCCTGACACCGATATATTCAAGGGACATAAGGGGATCAGCGGCCACATTCAGCCCCACCTGCTTCATGGTCACAAGGGACCGGGCTCCGGCGTAAGATGCGCCAGCCGCAGCCTCCATCGCCGCCTTTTCATTGACGGACCACTCCACGTGGACATTTCCGGGATTGCGCTTTGCCACCGTCTCCAGAACCTCTGTGGAAGGGGTGCCGGGATATCCCGCCACAAAATTCACCCCTGCCGCGAGCGCTCCAACTGCCATTGCTTCGTTACCCATTAAATATTCTTTATGCATACTGTTTTATTCCAATCTCTCCTGTTTTTATTATCTACACCCTTCTCGCCGCAGAAAGGAGATATTTTGTGAAGGGGTGCTCCGGGTGTGAATACAGTTTTTCCACCGGAGCGTCTTCACATATCCTGCCCTCCTGCATGACCGCGACACGGTCCGCTATAAAATACACCACTGCAAGGTCATGGCTTATGAACAGACATGAAAGAGAAAGCTCTTTTTTCAGCTTTTTTAAGAGATTTAATATCTGTGCCTGAACTGACACATCAAGGGCGGAGACACTTTCATCACAGACTAAGAGCTCCGGTTCAAGGGCAAGAGCCCTTGCTATCCCTATACGCTGCTTCTGTCCTCCTGAAAGCTGATGGGGATACCTGTCCAAACAGCTGCTCTTCATCTCCACAGTGTCTATAAGCTCTTCTATGCGTTCATCCAGTTTTTTCCTGTCATCAAAAACTTGCCATGCCCGTAACGGTTCCGCGATTATATCCCTGATCTTCATCCGGGGATCAAGGGATGAGGCCGGATCCTGAAAGACCATCTGCATCCGCCGTCGATATGGCCGGAACTCTTTTTCCGAAAGTCCGGAGACCCTGTCCCCGTCAAAAAAGATCTGCCCGCTCTCGGGTATGACAAGATGCATTATTATCTTTGCCAGCGTGCTTTTGCCGCAGCCCGACTCTCCCACCAGACCCAGGGTTTCCCCTTTTTCAAGTGAGAAGCTCACGTCATTTACGGCAAAAAGCTGCTTTCCGCCTCCTATTTTATAGCTTTTCTTAATTCCCTCTGCCTTTATAAGGGGTTCACTGTTCATTTAAGCTTATCCTCCAGAATATGACAGCTGGCATAATGCCCTTCCCCTGTCATTACCTCTTTCGGGCTCTCGAAAAAGCACTTTCTGATATCATCACTGCACCGCAGGCAAAAATCGCAGCCCTTAGTCTCCTTTTTTATCTCGGGGATATTTCCGGGTATTGTATTTAGATACTCGGGACTGTTACCTATTGCGGGAATGGACGAGAGAAGTCCTCTGGTGTAGGGGTGTGCGGGACTGTCAAAAATCTCCTTTACCGGCGCTCTTTCAACGACCCTTCCCATATACATCACATATACTTCATCACAGAGCTTCGCCACCGCATCCATGTTGTGGGTGATAAAGAGGGCGCTCATATTCCTGGCAGTACACATATTTCTTATGATCTTAAGGATCTGGGCTTCTATGGTCACGTCAAGAGCTGTAGTCGGCTCGTCGGCAATAAGGAGCTCGGGTTCACAGATAACAGCCATTGCTATCATAACCCTCTGTCTCATTCCTCCGGAAAGCTGATGTGGATAGGCATTATAGCGGAGATCCGGCTCAGTTATCCCAACCTCGTCAAACATTGCCACCACCTTTTTTCTCGCTTCGGCCCTGTTTTTAACGAGCCCGTGGATCAGCAGCACCTCGCTCACCTGATCTCCCACACGCATCAGAGGATTTAAGGATGTCATCGGCTCCTGGAACACCATGCTCACTCCCCTGCCGCAAAGCTTCCTTAGCTCCCTTTCCTTTAAGGATGTGAGATCCTTATCCTTTTCGTCCTTTCCGTGCCAGATGACCGATCCCCCTGTGACCACTGCCTTAGGCGGAAGTATTCCGTTTACGGTTCTGGCGGTCATGCTCTTTCCGCTGCCGGATTCCCCCACCAGTCCTACTATGGTACCCCGTGGAATGACTATGTTCACCTTTTTAATTATAGGGATGTTTCCGTCTGCCTTTTTAATGGACACCGAAAGATCCTTTATTTCCAAAAGCGGTTCCTTTATCATTTCTTAAATATCCGATCTGGGATCCAGTATATCCCTGAGGGCATCTCCCAAAAAATGAAACGCAAGTACAAGTATCATTATCATTCCCGCCGGAGCGAGAGCCAGCCACGGCATATCAAACAAAAACTGTCTGGACTGATTTACCATGAGCCCGAGAGAGACCCCGGGGGGCTGTATGCCTATTCCGAGAAAGCTTAAGGCGCTTTCAGACAGGATGGATGTGGGTATGTTCAGCGTAAAAAGCACGATGATAGTGGGAATGAGATTTGGCAGGATGTGACGCAGGATAATGCTTAAGCTGCGAACTCCCATGGTCCTTGCCGCAGTGATAAATTCGCTCTCCTGAATGCTTAAGGCCGAGGATCTCACTATCCGCGCTATGCTGCCCCACTCCAGTATTACAAGGGATAAAAAGACTGATATAAATGAACCTCCGAAGGAATATAGAACAACCATGGCAAGCAGCATTCCCGGAACGGAAAGGGTCACATCCGCAAGCCACATGATCATAAAATCCACCCATTTTCCGCAATATGCACCGGTTATTCCCAGAATCATACCGATAAGGACAGAAATGGCCGTGGGGATAAGCGCTACAAGAAGGGAAATTCTTGTTCCGTAGAACAGCCTGGTCAGAACATCGCGCCCCAGCTCATCTGTTCCAAAAAAATGGACACTGTCCGGAGGGCAGAGTCTGGACGAAAGATCCTGTCCGGCAGGATCAAATCCTGATATTGCCGGAATGACCAATGAGAAGAGTACGATCAGTATTATGATAACAGCCGAAAAAAAGGCCATCCTGTTTCTGATAAAATCTTTTACTTTCATAATCAGGACACCGAGATCCGCGGATCCAGCAGGGCGTTCAGGACATCCGCAAGAAGATTACCTATAGCTATCAAAAATGCCGTGAATAAAACAGTTCCCTGTAAAAGCGGCATATCCCTTGTCTGAATGGCCGTTAGTGCCAGCTTTCCTATCCCCGGAATGCTGAATATGCTCTCCGTGATGACCGCTCCGGAAAGCATTCCCGAAAACTGCAGCGCCATCATTGTCACGATGGGAAGCATTGCGTTACGGAACGCGTGCTTTATTACGGCACCCTTGTAGGAAAGCCCTTTGGCCATGGCAGTATCGATATAGGGAGACCCCAGCTGCTCCATAAGGGAAGACCGGGTAAGCCTCGCCACGCTTCCAGCACTGTTCCATCCCAGGGCAATGGCCGGGAGCACCATGGAACCAAAGCTGCCGTCATAGGATAAGGGAAAAACCGACAATTTGAAATACAGCAGATACTGGAGACAGAGCGCCACCATAAATATGGGGACAGATACACCGAAAAGAGACAAACCCCTGAAAAGGTAATCCGGAAAACTGTTATTGAACATTGCGCAGATCATCCCGGAAATTATTCCGAAAGCCCATGCGATAAGGGCGGCAAATACAGCAAGCTTCAATGTATACGGAAAGGCTTCGGCGATGAGATCCACCACCGGCTCCTTCAAAAAGTAGCTCTCTCCCAGATCACCACGTACCGCCCCTTTAAGGTACGAAAAGAACTGGGCAGGAAGACTCCTGTCCAGCCCCATGCTTATCTTTATACGGTCTATGGTTTCCTGACTTACATGCTCACTTAACATTACCGAAACAGGATCCCCGGGAATGATCCTGAGCATTATGAATATAAGGAGCATCACTCCCAGCAGAACCAGAAAAACCCCGCCTATGCGTTTTATTATACCTGATACCGTCATACCTTATTTGAGAACTATATCCTTATAGTACATATCACTCCAGCCGGCCCATTGCGGCTTAAAGGACTCTACCCTGTCTCCCTTGATAAAGAGGTGCTTAAGCGAGAACATGGGAACCCACACCGCATCTTCCTGAACAAGCTTCTTTTCAATGGCCGCATATTCAGCCGCCCTCTCGTCCGGATCCACTATCTGCCTTGCATCCCCTATCCTCTTTATAACTTCTTCATCCTGATAATTATTGGAACGTAATACGGTATTATCCTTGCTCCCGAAAAAGGTATAGATGATATTGTCGGGATCATTGTAATCCAAGAGCCACAGTGCAAGGTATGAAGGCGCTTTCCCGCTGTTCCTTAGATCGAGGTAGCTGGCACGGTCATAGGATTTTATGGACGCGTTGATTCCCACCTTTGCAAGGTTATCCTGAATGACCTGTACCATGTTGCTATTCTGGTTTCCGGCTGAAGAATCAAGGGATATCTCCATATCAAATCCGTCGGCGAAACCGGCATCGCCAAGAAGCTTCTTTGCGCCCTCCGGATCGTACTTAAGCCAGCCCTGGTTCTCATTTGAATAAATAACACAGCCCGTAGGATATATTCCGTCCTCAAGCTTGCCGTCTCCGTTATATATGGAATCCAGTATGGACTGTCTGTCAATGGCCATCTGTATAGCCTGTCTTACCTGGGGGTTATCAAGGGGCGGAACGGCTTCGTTCAGCATGAAAAAGTTTGTTCCCATGCGGTCCACCTTAACCATGCTGTCATCATACTTGCCGTTCCTGTATGTGGAATCCACTACGTTGGGATCCAGGAAAATACAGTCTATGATATCCAGGTCACCCTTCTGGAACGCCATGTTCATGGCGGAGGGATCCATTACCGAAGCCACAACCTTTTTTGCCGAGGGCGCCTCCCCCCAGTATTTCGGATTTGCTTCAAATGTAAGGCTCTTGCCCCTTTCCCATTCCTTTATGATATAGGGTCCGGTCCCTATTGTCTTTTCACAGATATTTCCGAAATCCCCGCCGGCCTCTGTCACTATTTTCCGGGAATAGATACAGGTTGAGGGTGTGGCGAGCTGGGCTAAAAATCCCGAAAACGATGCCGAAAGAGTAATGGTGAAATTATGATCATCCTTAACATCGATTCCCTTGAGGGAGTCAGCCTTCCCTGCCATCAGGTCCTCTGCACCGTCGATCAGTACCACAAAGTCGGTCTGAACACTTTCCGGCAGAGTGAGTATCCTCTCAAAGGTAAATTTCACATCATCCGCAGTAAGAGGCGTACCATCCGAAAAGACCACGCCGTCACGCAGCTTAAAGCTGTATGTGAGCCCGTCATCCGAGATCTCATAGGATTCTGCAAGGCTCGGCACTATCTTCGTCGATCCGTCCTCTTCCTTTTCTATTGTAAGCAGAGAATCAAATACGTTCATCGGAACAATATAGTCGTTACTGGTAACATGGGCATCCATGCTGACTATATCGGCATTCAGCGCCAGCCTTAAGACCTTCTCATCCCCGTCAGCTCCTCCTGCGTTTTTTGAGCCGCAGGCTGTGAGTGACAGCACCATGGCCGTAATGAGCAGGATCGAAAACACTTTTTTCATAACACCCTCCATTCTTATAGCAAACGGCAAAGTTCTTTTTACTTTGACGTTTGCTGCCGCAGGAGACCGTCCTGCGTTTTATCAATTCTAAAAGCATCAGGCCCATGTACCCATATTTGACACTTTATTACCGCCGGGAGGATTCTTTATATGTCCACCGGTTTCTCCAAAAGAAGTTACATCACCGGAAACTGCGGTGCTTTTATCTAAATCTCCGAGCATAGCCGGATTTGCTGTATGAGTGTTATTCAGATCTGCAAATCCCGCATGTGTTCCATCGATATCCTGTTTGTACACTGCATGTCTGATGGTCACTACACCACCGCTCACTTCATCAAGTACACTGTCATCAAGTTTCATGATCCTGTTATCTTCCATAATGCTAACGCTCCTTTCACTGATCCACCTTCAGAACCGCTTTTCCGGGGGTACAACAGCTTTTCTGCTTTGCCCTTCATAATCATATACGTCCAGAGTGCGGGATATGTCAGTAAAAAATAAAAAAATTTCCGAAAAATTTATGCCGGATTGACATGTATCATAACATGCTTAATATCCGGAAAGCAGCTCTCTATCCTGTCGTGCAGTCTTTCTGCCGTGTCGTGGGACGCCCTGAGGCTCATATCCCCGTTCAGGCTTATCTCCAGCTCCACGTAGATCTTCTCACCGAATTTCCTGGTCCTTAAATAATCTATTCCGGTGTCCTGCCCTTCCTCCTTTGAAAAGCCGATGATCAGTTCCTTAAGCTCTGTCTCAAACTGCTCATCGCAGGAAGTATCCAGCATCTTTTCCACGGCATCCTTAAAGATTCCTATAGCTACATAAAGTATTAGAGCGCAGATGATAAGTCCGGCTATCTGGTCTGCCACAGGAAAGCCGTGCCTTGCCCCGAAGATACCGATAAGCGCTCCTATGGAAGAAAGGGCGTCCGAGCGGTGATGCCAGGCATCTGCCATAAAGACACCGGACTTAAGCTTCTTCGCATAGTACATAGTATACCAGAACATTGCCTCCTTAACCACTATGGAAACAACCGCAGCCGCAAGTGGCAGTATTCCGGGTATCTCACTGTCAAGATAAGTCCTGTTCCATATGGAGAGCACGCACTTCCACCCTATCCCGGCGCCTGTGGTAAACAGGATAAAGGATAATACAAGAGAAGCCACACATTCAAGCCTCTCATGCCCGTAAGGGTGTTCTCTGTCCGCTTCCTTCCTGGACAGGGAAACTCCCAGAAATGCTATAAAAGTCGCAAACACATCAGAAAGAGTATGTATACTGTCCGACAGCATTGCGGCAGAGTGTCCGGCTATTCCCGCACAGAGCTTGAAGACTGCCAGGAAGACATTTCCCAGTATTCCCACAAAAGCCATCCGCGCCGCTATACGACCGGCATCCTTCTCCGCTTCGCCATTCAGTTTTGATGTTTTCATATCCCCCATGACCAAATAATACCACAATCTATGCTTCCACCGCAAATAACATTGAAATTATCTTTACAATATAATATACTGTAAATACTATTCTGCCTCTGTTCAGCGTGTAATATATGAGGCGGGTCAAAACACTCCCGGGGGAGTACACATGGAAAACGTCCGGCTGAAAAAAAGCAATACCGGAATTCCCTGCCTGCTGCGCTTAGCGCTGCTTTTTTGCTGTGCGATGGCGGCTTTTCTTATTGCGGCTCAATATGAGGCCCATGCAAAGTCCCGCGCCAGGACTGTCCGGGTGGGCTGGTATGAATCCCCTTTTAATATAAAAGACCGTTTCGGACGCCGCTCGGGTTATGCCTATGAATACCAGCAAAAGATCGCGGCATATACCGGATGGAAATACGAATATGTGGAGGCCAGCTGGTCCGAACTCATGGACATGCTCTGCGAAGGCAAAATAGACCTGTTGAGCGATGTTTCCTACACGGAAGAGCGTTCCAGGGATATGTTGTTTTCCGCACTTCCCATGGGCACGGAAGAATACTATATCTTCATTTCCCCAAAAAGCAAAGATTTTACCCCAAATGACACCTCATATTTTGACGGGAAAAAGATCGGAGTCAACAGGGGCAGCTTCCAGAAGGATCTGTTCGATAAATGGGCTAAAATAAGAGGTGTCCATGCAGAAGTGGTTGAGCTGGACGGCAGTGAAGGCAACGCTGTTAAAATGTTAAACACCGGTAAATTAGATGCCTATGTCACCATAGACGCCTACGGCGATCAGGATTCCCTTGTACCAGTCATAAAGATAGGCTCCTCCGATTTCTACTTTGCGGTCAGGAAAGAACGCCGCGATATCCTGGTGGAGCTGGATGCCGCCATGAACAGGATCCAGGATGAGGACAGGTTTTATAACCAGCAGCTCTTTGAAAAATTTGTAAGGACTGAGGGTGCCTACGCCTTTTTAAATTCCGAAGAAAATGACTGGCTTGAGGATCACGGTACCATCCGTGTGGGCTATCAGGATAACTATATGGCTTTCTGCGCCATGGACAAGGAAACTGGGGAGCTTACCGGTGCCCTGAAGGATTACCTGGAGCATGCCTCTTCCTGTCTGGAAAATGCAAATCTCGACTTTGCAGCCACTGCCTATCCCACTGCCGATGAGGCGCTGAAGGCCTTGAAAAAAGGGGAGGTTGACTGCATGTTCCCCGCAAACTTAGGCTATTATGACGGGGAAGCCCTGGGAGTGATAATGACCCCTTCCATTATGAATTCGGAAGTATATGCCATAGTACGGTCCTCGGAAGAAAATCTGTTTTCCAATAAAAATAACAGGGTCAAAGTGGCGGTAAACCAGGGTAACCCCAATTATGAAACCTTTCTTCTGGATCATTTTCCCGCCTGGAAGATAGTATACTTCCCGGATACCCCCTCAGGCTTGAGAGGTGTAGCGGATGGCAGGGCCGACTGCCTGTTAGTCAGCAATTTCCGCATAAACAACATAGGAAAACTCTGCGATAAATACCGCCTTTCCTCAGTTGCCACCGGTGTGAATATTGACTACTGCTTTGCCGTTGATTCAAGCCAGACCGAGCTCTATTCCATTTTAAGCAAGGCCGCCATCGTCGTACCCGATCCCACCATCAATTCCGCCCTTACCTACTACATTACAGAAGACGCGAGGTTCTCTATCACCGATTTTATAAATGATAATATTGCCTCAATAATAGCCGTGATCATAGCGATTATCCTTGTAAATATCGCTTTCATCAGGAGCTTCAAGGCAGAAAAGCGCGCAAACGAAGGACAGCAGCTTATCAGCGCCACCGAAACAGACAGCCTGACGGGTCTCTATAACCGTAGCTTCTTTTTTGAGTACGCCAACCGGATGTACATGGAAAACCCGAATAAACCCATGGATGCCGTTGTATTGAACATCGAACGCTTCCACTCGGTAAACGAGCTGAAGGGGCAGGAATTTGGCGACAGTGTTTTAAAACAGGTGGGACAGGATATCCGCGAGTTCTTAAGTAACCAAAAGGGTATAGGCGGAAGATTTGAAGCTGACCACTTTGATATTTACTGTGAGCCCCAGAATGATTATAAGGAACTTCTGGATTTCTTCCAGGAAAACCTTATGAAAATATCACAGAATGTGGTCATCAGTCTCAGGATGGGCGTCATGCCCTGGCAGGAGGGCATAGAGCCCATGCAGCTCTTTGACCGCGCGAGAACTGCAAGCAGCATAATAAGGGGCAGCAAGATACACCTCATGGTATATGATAAGGAGATGCAGATAAGGGACGATCTTAATCAGCGCCTTATCAACGATCTTGCCCGGGGCTTAAGGGAAAACGAGTTCAGGGTATACTTCCAGCCTAAATTTGAAATACAGTGCGATCCCCCTAAGCTCTACAGCGCAGAAGCCCTTATACGCTGGGTACACCCGGAGCTGGGTCTCATTTCCCCGGACGACTTTATACCCTTATTTGAAGGAAACGGACAGATAAGCGAGATAGACAGGTATGTCTGGAAAGAGACTGCCCGGCAGATTGCAAGGTGGAGGGAAAAGTACGGCATTACACTCCCCGTTTCCGTAAACCTGTCAAGGGTGGATGCCCTGGATCCCAGGCTTGAAGACATATTGAACGATATAGTGGCCGAATATGGTCTTGATCACAGTTCCCTTAATCTGGAGGTTACAGAATCCGCCTACACCGAGGACTCGGAACAGCTTAGCAGCATTATACATCATTTAAGGGAAGCAGGCTATGAAATAGAAATGGACGACTTCGGTTCGGGCTATTCATCCCTGAACATGCTATCGTCCATGGCTATTGATGTCCTTAAAATGGACAGGGTATTTATAAGAAATATAGAGCACAGCGAAAAGGATGTGCGTCTTGTGGAGCTGATCCTGAATATAGCAAGAAACTTAAAGGTTCCGGTTATAGCAGAAGGTGTAGAGACAAAATCCCAGCTGGAGCTCTTAAAAAAACTGGGATGTCCTCTGGTACAGGGCTACTATTTCTCACCCCCGCTGCCTTCAATGGAATTTGAGAAAAAATATTTGAATAGTTACAAATATTTCTAAAATAACCCGGATGATCAGAACTCCTGAGAACCGGAAACACTCTCCCGGCATTTCTGGATAAAGGGCTCAAGAAGGGTCTTGTAGCTCCTGTAGGAATCCATAAAGTCCCTATGCTCTCTTCTGATAAATTCGGTATCTCCGCTTTTTCCGGCACTTTCCAGCCTCTGTGCCTTATCTCCCAGATCGGACCCCACTATTTTCAGAGCGCTCTTTACAGCATGCATCTTTATGGTATAAACCTTAAAATCGCCGGCAGCAAAAAGATCTTCCAGCTCTCTGGCCTTTTTATCAATTGATGCGCAGAATATCTTTACCAGTGAAAAATAGGAATCCAGCGATCCGCTGTATTTTATCCCGGCTTCGGAATTGATCCCGGGTACTGTCTTTATAATAGAAAGCCTCTCATCTTCATCTGTTTCCTTATTATCTTTGGAAGCTCTTTCCTCCTCATCCTCATTGTTTACGACGGAGATCCGCTCCTTCGGCAGATACTGAAGCAGCATATCCTCCAGCTTTTCGGTATCAATGGGTTTGGAAAGATAGTCATCAAAACCCTCCGAGATATAATAGTCCTTTGCCCCCGAAATAGCATTTGCCGTAAGACAGACGGTAATGGTGGAGATGTTGGGATCATCCTTTTTCTCCTTAAGCTCATGCAGGGTCTCGACGCCGTCCTTTCCTGGCATCATATGATCCAGGAAAATGATATCGTACTTTTTCCTGGACATAAGATTCAGTGCCTCATCCCCGCTGGCCGCAGCATCTATCTTCACTCCGGTCTTTTTCAACAGGCGCTTAAATACAATGAGATTCATGGGTGTATCATCCACCACCAGCACCTCAGCATCCGGCGCAGTAAACTTCTCCCTGTATTCCTTCCTCTCCTCTTTTGAGTTCATGTAAGCGGTCTCATAATCCGCGTCCATGATCTCCGATTCACGGTTCTCTATCTTTGAAAGATCCAGAATATTATTCACAAGGTTTAAAAGAGTGTCCCCTGCACTTCTGATGCTCTCGGAATACTCAAGGATACTCTTGTCCTCACATTCCCTTAAGATCATTTCATTCATTCCCAGAATGGCATTTATGGGTGTCCTGATCTCATGGGACATATTGGAAAGGAAAGCACTTTTAGCCTTTGTGGCCTCTTCCGCAATGGCCTTTTCCAGCTCCAGCTCATGAACCATGGCCTTTTCATAATAAATACAGTTTTCCTTATGGTTAAATCCGTTATAAATGGCAGTTGCCATCCTTTTGCAGCTCTCATAGCCGCAGCAGGTACAGTTGATCTCCCTCGATTCCTTCGTGGTCTTGTTCATGCTGTTAAAGATGGAATCCAGGGCTGCTTCGTCCGGTATCTTAAAACTGCACTCGGAGGATCTGTCCGTGTAACCCCTGAGATAATCCTCCAGCTTCAGGTTTTCAAACTGTTTATTGTAATTCTTAAGCCTCTCTCCGGGACTGTCGCACCTTGACCAGGCATTCCCGGCCTCCTGCTTTTTTACCTCCTCCCGGATATTTAAGAGGGCATAAAGAGCATCGTCTGTCCTTGACTTCTCGGGATTTACAGCAGTCCCGCATATACACCCCTTTTCACAGTTAAGGGCATCTATAAATAAGAAGGGTGTCTCCTTCTTTCTGATCCTGTCGGAATTATCCCGCATCCACTCATAGAGATGCCGTTCCCCTTCTATCTGACGGATAAATACCTGATCCCCCAGGAACCATCTCACATTCTCCGCCAGTCCTCCCGGTGTGGGATAGAAGGATCCCATGCCGTACTCGATCTCACTGTGCACTTTTTCTCCCCTGATGCCATGCTCAAAGACATATCGCATAAGATGCTCAAAGGTTACATTGTACTGGACCAGACCCTTGTTTTGCGGATCCTCTATCTCCAGCTTTTTTGCGATACAGGGGCTTATGAAAGCAAGCCTGTCCGTAACACCCAGTTCCTTCCTCATATATATGGCAGCGCACATAAGAGGACTCTGCACGGGGAAAAGGTTCGGGATAAGCTCCGGAAGATATCTTTCTATATAGGAAACAACTGCCGGACAGGGTTGTGAAATGCCACCGTAAAAATCATACTTTTCAATATAATTCAGATATCCCCAGGTGGTGATATCCGCCCCGAAGGAAACACTTATGATCCGGTTTACCCCCAAATCCTTCAGACCGCCGAGAACGCTGTTATATTCATCGGGATAATTTGCCTTAAAGGCAGGCGCAAGTAAAATGGATATCTTCTCTCCCCTTTTAAGATCCTCAAAAAAGCGCTCCGTATCATCCTCAAATTCCCTGGCACCGTGAACACATACATCTATGCAGCTTCCGCAGGCTACGCATTTGCTGCCGTCCACAACGATATGTTCCTTGCCGTCTTCCACGCTGGAGATACAGGCGCCTATAGCGCTGCACACATTAATGCACTTGTTACAGCCTATACAGTTATCATTGGTATAAACAATACTCTTGCCACTCATCTGACAACGCCCTTTAATACTTCCATTTAAAATAATGTAGGTTAAGTAAGTATAACACATGATGTATTGAAAGAAAAGAACAGGAATTCTATAATGTAAGCGAACTTAAAATGGTGTGGCTCTCCGAACGAAGGGAGGGGCTTAAATGAAATTTTTACATATCAGCGACCTGCACCTGGGGAGATCCCTCGGCGATTTCGATCTTACCCGGGATCAGCAGTATATTTTATCCTCGATCATTGACACTGCAGAAGAAAACGACGTAGACGGGGTGCTTGTGGCAGGTGACGTATACGACAGAGCAATTCCCAGTGAAGCCGCCACAGGGCTCCTGGACTTTTTTTTAAGCACCCTGGCAAAAAAGAATATCCGGGTATTCATGATATCCGGAAACCACGATTCCGATGACCGCTTAAATTTCGGCAGCAGCCTTTTTGAGAGCAGCAATATCCATATATGCACAAAATACAACGGTGTGCTCTGTAAAAAGACGGTGCGTAACGGGGATGATGAGGCGGATATCTATCTGCTTCCCTTTGTAAAGGCTTCCCGGGTACGCCGTTTCCATCCTGACGCGGAGATAAACAGCTATGATGACGCGGTAAGGACCATAATAGAACATGCGGATATAGATAAAAACAGATGCAATATCTTAATATCCCACCAGTTCGTGACGGGAAATTCCGAAGATCCGGTGTGCTCAGGCTCTGAAAGCCCGGGGACAAAATATGTGGGGCTGGTGGAAAAGATCGGCTCCGACTGCTTTGATATCTTCGACTATGTGGCTCTGGGTCATATCCATTCCCCCCAGCAGGTGGGCAGAAAAGGGATACGTTACTCAGGCTCTCCCCTTAAATACTCCCTGGATGAAGTGCATAACGAAAAATCCATGCCCCTTGTCACCGTGGGAGCGAAAGGGAATGTGGATATAGATCTCTTACCCCTGAAGCCCTTGAGGAATGTACGGCATCTCCGGGGTTCTCTTAAAGATCTCACAAACAGTGCGAATATTACAGACCCGGATGATCTTATCTTCGCAACCCTTACGGATGAGGAATTCCATAATAACGCCATCGGCATTATGCGGCAAATTTACCCCAGCACCGTAAGGGTCATATATGACAATCCCTATACAAGGGAGACCGAATTTACCGATATTTCCAGGATCGCCGGGAACAAAACCTTTCCCGATCTAATAAGCGAATTCTACAGGCAGATCTACGGCTGTGAGATCAGTGAGGAGGAAATGGAGATCATGCAGATGGCTGCAGGAGAGGCAGGTATCATAGATGAAACCCCTTAAGCTTATAATGAGTGCATTCGGTCCCTATGCGGGCCTTGCACCTGAAATCGATTTCACACGTTATGAAGATAAGGGTCTTTTTCTGATATCCGGTGATACGGGTTCAGGAAAGACCACGATCTTTGACGCCATCTCCTTTGCCCTTTACGGATGTACCAGCGGTTCCTACAGGGACACCAAAAACCTGAGAAGCGAATATGCCGCCCCTGATACCGAAAGCTATGTGGACTTTACATTTTCCCACCAGGGCCGGGAATACCGCATAAAAAGATGCCCGGAGTATGACAGGATAAAGATCCGGGGAAGCGGAATGACCCACATAAACGGAAGCGCTGTTCTCTATAAAGATAACGGGGACACCGTCGAGGGCCTGACCCAGGTAAATACTGCGGTCATTGACATCCTCCATATAGATGAGCGGCAATTTAAACAGATATCCATGATAGCCCAGGGGGAGTTCTATGACCTGCTGAACGCAAAAACCGAGGAACGCACAAAGATTCTCCGCACCATCTTTCAGACCGGAAGCTACAACAACATGGAATACAGGCTGAAAGACAGGATGAACGCCGCCTGCGAGAGAAAAAAACGGACAGAGAACAGTGTGATACAGTATTTTCTGGACGTTAGCTGTGAACCCGGAAGCCCTTTTGAAGAAAGGCTCGATGACCTTAAAACGAAGGCGGAAAACACCGGAAGCGCCTGGAATACCGATGAATTAACAGATCTCATTACAGACCTTATTGCTTTCGACCGGGAAGCTCTTGAGGCTGTGGAATCCGGTCTCAAAGCAGCGGAAGAGACAGATGAACGTCTTAAATCCGCTCTTGCCACAGCCGAGACCAACAACGTAATTTTAGAGAGGCTTTCCCTTTTCAGAAAGGAGAAAGAGGCTCTTGACGAAAAAAAAGATGAGATCCTTAAACTGGAGGAAAGGCTAAAAAAACAGAAAACCGCTGTCCATGAGCTCCATCCCCTGTATAAATCCTGGCAGAATTCAGAACATGAAGCAGGGGAAATAACCGCCCTGATCTCCGATAAAAGATCTGAACTGTTAAAAGCCAAAAAATGCGCCGGTGAAGCCGCAAAAGCACTTCTCCTCTCAAAAGAACGGGAGGTGGAAACCGAAGAGCTTCAAAACACCGTAAACAGGATAAAAGATGAGGAAAGCGGATACCGGGAAAGGGAGCGTATTTCAGGGGAACTTAAGACGCTTACGGAAAACAGCATCCGGCTTTCCGAAGAAAAACTGATGCTTACAGACAGAGAGAAGGCTCTGGAAAAAGAGATATCCTCCCTCACTAAAACCACAGCGGAGCTTGAAGACAGCCCAGAAAGACTTGCCCGGCTTCTTTCAGAGGAGGATCTGCTTTCAGGGCTTCTGAAGAATACAGTTTCTATCATAAATGAAACTCTACCCCGGCGGGATGAAATGTCAGAAACCCTTCTCCTGAAACAGAACGCTTACCTGGAAGCCTCAAAGCTGTATCTTGACGCCGAAAAAAAACGGCTTGAAGCGGAAACAGCCCTGGATGACTGCAGGGCCGGAATCCTGGCTGTGAACCTTAAAGACGGTGAAAAATGCCCTGTCTGCGGTTCCCTGCACCATCCGGAGCCGGCTCTTCTGCCTGAAAAAACGGTCACTGAGGAAAAATATAAAAAGCTGAAGAAAAAAAGCGACGATCTGAGAGAGCTGAAAAACTCTGCGAACACAGAGGCTGAAAAGCTGAAAACCGCATTGGACGCTCTGGATAACACTTTAAGCAGGGATATCAGGGAAACCCTTGAAAACAGCCTCCTTGATTTCAGTGTGAAAGAGGACTCTCTTTCTGACCTTATATCAAATATAAACGAGGCTCTTCCCCTTATCCAAAAAAAGATAAGCGATAACAGTGCGGCAGTCCTGTCGGCAGAGCATGACTGCAATACTCTGAAAAAAGCCAGGGAAAAGCTGGAACACCTCCGGGGCAGCGAAACAAAATCCTTATCAGAAGAAAGGGCGGCTTTTGAGAAGAAAAAGCAGGATACGGAGAAGAACATCGCGGAGAAAAAGGCTTATCTTTCCTCTTACCGGAAGCTCCGATACAGCACCTGGGAAGAGGCAGAGACCGAAATGAAGGCTGCAGCAGAAAAAAGAGAGCTCATTCTTAAGGAAATAAATAACGCCGTCAACGAAAAAAAAGCTGCAGACGAACTCACTGCCGCATTAGGGGCAGCCCTTGAAACCTGTGAAAAATCCCTTGAAAAGCAAAAAAAGGACACAGTCCTTAAAAAAGAAGCTTTTGAACAGGCTCTTAAGGAGCGGGAGCTCTCTTCCGCAGAGGAAATGTTTTCCTTTGTAGTTCCCGGAGAACAACTCGCAGCAACAGAAAATGAGATAAACAGGTACCATCAGGACAGAGCCGCCAATGAAAGACAGCTCCTTCAGGCGGAGGAAGACGCCCGGGGCAGGGAGTTTTCGGATATATCCGCCTTACAGACGAAATGCCAGGATTCCTCCCTGAACCTGGAAAACATAAGGAACCGTAAGAACGGGCTTATTAACAGGATAGATAATAATGAAGACAAATTAAAAAAGATCCTGTCCCGGGAAAAGGAGCTTAAGGATTCCATCAGGGAACACAGCCTGTGCCAAAGGCTTTATAATCTGGTCAGGGGCACCACGGGAAACGGAAAGATAACCCTTGAACAATATATTCAGGCAGCGGGCTTTGACGGGATAATTGACGCCGCAAACCGCCGTCTCCTGCCCATGAGCAGCGGAAAGTTCAGATTTTTCCGTCAGGAGGACGCCCTTGGAAAAAAGAGCAGCAATTTTCTGGATCTCACGGTTCTGGACTATTCCACCGGCAAAAGACGGCCCGTAAGGGATCTTTCCGGCGGCGAAAGCTTTGAGGCCTCCCTCTGTCTGGCACTGGGGTTATCGGATACGGTTTCATCCAATCTCGGAGGTATCCAGATGGATGCCCTTTTCGTGGATGAAGGCTTTGGAACCCTGGATAAGAACCTTATTACCACCACTATAGAAACACTTACGGGTCTTTCAGGGGCAAACAGGCTGATCGGCATCATCAGCCACCGTGAGGAGCTGAAGGAAAGCATTCCCCGTCAGATAAAGGTAATCAAAACCGGAACCGGCAGCCGGCTGGAGTTTATTGATGATGTATAACTTTTGACTTTTGACGTTAGTATCATACAATTGCATAAACCGCGTGTTTTTAGTATAATAAAATTTGTAGATTTTGATAACTTAAGGAAAAGAAAACTCTCGGGGGACAAAATGGGAGTTGACAATATAGAAAATATCGTTATGCTTCTCACAGCCGTGATCGGCCTGTTATTCTGCCTGTTCCGTTACATTGAAACGCCCGTACGGGGCTGGTTTTATTCGTCTGTTTTCTTTCTCGCCTTTCTTTTAAGCGATTATTACTGGACTTTATATACCCTCGTCATTGGTTCGTATCCGGATGTCTCTGCGCTCATAGCCTATTTCGGATGGAATGTGGGATATCTTGTTTTGTTTCTGCTTATTTTACATATGCGCTCCCCAGGCTCAAAGCGGTATTTCCATCCGCTGATGCTCATCCCCATCCCCCTGAATATTGCCCAGTTTCTTCTCTATATCACTTTCGGAGGGATAATAAACAATGTATGGCAGGGGACACTGCTCACCGCAACGGCAGTCATCTGTCTCCAGTCACTTCTTTATTATCATAAAAACAGGAAGAACGGGGACGTTTTTCCTTTTGTAATTGCGGCAGTTCTGTTCTTCATCTTCACCCAGTACGGAATGTGGACCGCATCCTGCTTTTCCTGGGACAGCAATCTCACTAATCCCTACTACTACTTTGCCTTTACAAGCTATGCGGCAGAACTTATGATCCCGGTTGCAATGGCAAAAGAATACGCATTAAAGGTTAATTCTGCCAAAAAAGACAACCCCGACGGGATGCATTTCCAGTTCCTGCTCCAGGCCATTGTGTCCTTCGTAATATTCGGAGGCTGTATCAGCGGATATCTGGTGGCAATGCAGATGAAAAACAGTATACCCGCCGGAAGTGACGAAAGTGCCTACAGTTCCATAGCCATTACACTGTTCCTGATCTCCATCTTTATTTCCGTCCTTATCCTGTGCATCATTTTCCTCACTGCTTTCCGCTACAGAACCATGGAAAAAGAAAGCAGGGGAGAAGTCATAGAAAAACGCAGCCGTTTCAATCTGGTCTTTACCCTTCTTGTAACCCTGGGACTCATGGTATTTACGGTGGTATATAATACCAGACTGTTATACAATGCATCCACGGAAAAGATCTATGCCTACGGGATGGATAAAGCCTCCGTTACTGCTACGGAATTAAAAAACTATCTGACCATTGCCGAAACCGCTCTCTGGGCTACGGCTGATACAGTTGACATCATGGTCCAGGAAAAGACAAAGCCTGACAACATAAGGCAGTATATAGTCAACCAGACAAGTCACCAGAAACATCTTTTAGACGAAAACTTTACCGGTCTCTACGCCTATATTTACGGCGAATACATGGACGGCCTGGGCTGGGAACCGCCGGAAGGCTATGATCCGGAAAGCAGGGACTGGTACAAATCCGCCGTTAGCGGCGACGGAAGCACCGTTATCGTATCACCCTATATCGATGCCCAGACAAACTCCATGGTAATAACCTTCTGTAAACGTATCTCCGGTGGAAAGTCCAATACCAAAACAGGCCAGAATATCGTAGCACTGGATGTTATCACCGATCACATCCAGGATCTTATCGGAAACGCGGACATCTCCGGAAAGGGCTACGGAATGATCGTAGATCAGAACGGTATGATCATCGCTCACCCGGATCCGGAATTAAACGGAAAGAACACCCATGATGTTCTGGGTGCCGCCCTTGCAGATTCCATTGTTCAGGTGGATAAGGGAACTCTGGATACCAGAATAAACGATACGGACTGTACTCTCTTTATAAGCAGCGTCATGAACCAGTGGTATGTGGTTATAGTGATCACCGACGCCGAGCTGATGGGAGACCTTTCCTCTCAGATTTTCGTCAATATAATCATTTCCCTGGGTGTTTTTGCGCTGATCTCCTTCTTCTACTACTTAAGCTACAGAAATGAGCAGTCCTACAGTAAAAAAGTGGAGGAAATGAATATCAGCAGGCAGAAGCAGGAGTACGAGGCCGAGGTATTGAAGCTTGAAAAGCTGGCAGCGGACGAAGCAAACAAGGCCAAGGGCAGCTTCCTTGCCGACATGTCCCATGAGATCCGTACACCAATAAATGCTATTCTTGGCATGAACGAAATGATAATGAGAGAGGCTGCCGGTGCCAATATCCTGGAATATTCAAGGAACATCGGTGCTTCCGGCAGAATGCTTTTACAGCTCATAAACAGCATACTGGATTTCTCAAAGATAGAGGACGGAAAGATGGAGATTGTTCCGGTACGTTACAGCGTGAGATCCCTCATCACCTATCTTGTGAATTCCATCAGGGAAAGGGCTTCCGCAAAGGGGCTGGAGCTCATAGTAAACGCTGATCCCGCTCTTCCCAGTGAACTGTACGGTGATGATGCAAGGATCAACCAGGTAATAATGAATCTCTTAACAAACGCCGTAAAATACACTCCCGAAGGCAGCGTAACCCTCACGATAGCGTCAAAGGAAAAACTGGACAAGGGCATTCTCCTCTATGTTGAGGTAAAGGATACCGGAATGGGCATAAAAGACTGCGACATGGACCGGCTCTTCCAGTCCTTTGAAAGGCTGGATGTGGAGAAGAACCGCCACATCGAGGGAACCGGTCTCGGCATGTCCATAACCACCAGGCTTTTAGCCCTTATGGGAAGTGATCTCCAGGTTCAGAGCGTATACGGTGAAGGCTCAGTATTTTCTTTTGAGCTCTGGCAGGAGGTAGAAAATGACACGCCTCTCGGTGATTACACGGTAATAAACGAAACCTCGGACAATTCCTACTACAAAGAATCCTTCCACGCTCCGGATGCGGATATCCTGATAGTGGACGATACCAGAATGAACATTATGGTGGCCATTAACCTGCTTAAAAAAACAGAGCTTAATATCTATACAGCATCTAACGGCCCTGAGGCCATCAGCCTTGCAGAAAAGAACGCCTATGATCTGATCCTTATGGACCAGCGTATGCCTGAAATGGACGGAACAGAGACCATGGAGCGTATTAAAGCCCTTGAAAACGGACTGAATAAAGACACTCCCATTATCTGTCTTACCGCCGATGCCCTTTCAGGCGCAAGGGAGCACTACATGGAAGAGGGCTTTACGGATTACCTCACCAAGCCCATTAACGGCATTGCTCTTGAAAAAACGCTCCTTAAATACCTTCCGAAGGAAAAACTTAAGGAAGTCACCGCTGACAACTCCCGGAAAAGCGCCGGGGACGTTTCCGGAAAAGCCACGGACACCAGTGACGTCGTCACAGAGAACATACCCGACAAGACCACCGTCGAGCCCTCCTCTGACAATCCGGCATTCCTTCAGGAGGCCGGATCTGATACAGAAGAGAACGCTCCCGGATTTGACCGGAGCACTCCTCTGTTTGCTGCCTTAAGGAAATCAGGCGTGGATGTGGTTAACGGCATGGTTGCCTTCCAGAATGACGAGGAATTCTACAAATCAATCCTGTCGGAATATGCTTCTGATCATGAGGACCGCAGAAAGAATCTTACAACCTATTATGATGAAAAGGATTGGGAAAATTACAAGATACTGATCCATTCCCTTAAGAGCTCTTCCAAGACCATCGGCGCAAACGAGCTTTCCTCCATAGCATTGGGTCTGGAAAGCGCTGCCAAGGAAGGGGATGGTGCCGCCATTGAAAAGGATCATGACAGGGCAATGGAGATGTATGATACAGTGGTGACTGCCATCACGGACAATCTGGATATAAGCCTCTACACTTTCACTGTAGATGAATTCTAAAAAAGGACTCCGGTTAATCCGGAGTCCTTTTGATTGATTTTCTATATCACCACAACGATTATTAAAACAGTGTGGAAACCATCTTTCCTATTTCATCCGCATGGGAGTGAAGTTCCTCTATGGTGCTGTTGATCTCTTCCATCTCTGTATTTTCCGAGGAAACGTTTTCGCTTATGGCATTTATCTTGCCCAGCATTTCCTTTATGGAGCTGTTCATTTCACCGAGGATTCCCGAAATATGATCAGTAGTCTCTTTTGTGGAGCTGGACAGGCTCTGAACCTCTCCCGCAACAACCGCAAATCCGCGTCCCGCTTCTCCGGCTCTTGCCGCCTCGATGGAAGCATTCAGGGACAGCAGGTTGGTCTGATCCGCAATCCTCTTTATTCCGGTAATGATACCCATTGATGCATCAACGGACTTTTCGATATTACGCGCTGATTCGGTGATATCCGCCTGCTGCTCCGCCACATCCTTCATCTGGTTTGTAGCCAGCCGTACCGTGGATGCTATATTGGTGATGCCTTCTCTTAAGGATTCGATCTTGGGTGCCATTTCCTCCTGGAAACGAAGCTGGCTCTCCTTCTGACTGCTGATGTCAAGAATAGTTCCGACAGCCATAAGCGGCCTTGTCCGGTCAAATGACCATATAACAGTGCTGGAAGCCCTCACCCATCTGTACTCACCGCTCTTATGCTGCATACGGTATTCCATGTCAAATACGGTCTTTCCGGAGGGATCCGAAAGCTGCCTGCCCATTGCCTCGGAAGCCCCTGCCACGTCATCGGGGTGAATCTTTGTTATCCAGGACTGCATAACATCCGGAAAATCATGGGATCCGGAATACCCGAGGATCTTTTTGAACTGGTCGGAAAAAACCACGGGAGAAGATGGATCATCTATGGCATATTTGGTGAGATCCATGCTCCATGTGCCTTCCAGCATCATAATCTCAACTGCTTTCTGTCTTCTCTCATTGACCTCGAATTCCTCAGCAGTTTTCTTCTGTCTGTCAATATCAGTAAAGGTACCCACAAAAACCCTGGGTGAACCGTTCGAGTTACGGACACATTCCCCTGCAGCATGGAACCATTTATAATCACCGCTCTTGATACGCAGTCTATAGTCTATATAGAACTTTGTCCGGTTTGATGTATCAGCGGCAGCGGCAGCGTAAGCCCCGAAAGCCGCTTCCGTATCATCGGGGTGTATAAGCTTTTCTAAAGAGCTTATAGCATCTGGAAGCTCACTCTTTGTATAGCCAAGCATCCTTCTGAATTCATCGGAATATACTACCCTGTCGTTCTCACCCGCTTCATTGTAATATGCTGTCCATAATCCCAGATGTGTGCTGTTATTCACAGCATCCAGCATTTTTTCCGCAAGCTCTGCACGTTCGGAAGCTTCCAGGAGTTCTTCCTCCAGTTCACGAATCTCCGACGAAGCTGCATCCTCACGTACATTCTTACTCTTCCCAAAAAACATTCGATACCTCCTTAGTGTTTAGTAGTGATGTTGATTTAATACCCTGCTTCCTTAAGAATCTGGTCCATCAGAAGCGTATTTTTAATTGAAAATTCGGACGTTACAAGGGGTTTTTCGCCATTAAGTATGCATCTTCCCATCTGTTCCGTTTCCAGAGTATAGTTGTTTGGAACAAAGATGCTGTCTTTATTAAGACCGTCTTTTGTAAATATCACGTAGGAGATCCCCCCCTCCTGGTTATACTCCACATACGATTTTACCGAACCTTTAGAGCCGTGGATATAAAGCCTGTCAAACCTGTCCCCCGTATCCTCTCCAAGCACCATCCCGACACTGAAATCCGCCCTGGCGCCGTTCTTAAACCGGATGATCCCGCTGGTCATCAGATCCACTCCCTTATCCGAAAACTCGGAGCTGGCCTTTACAAATTCGGGATCGGAATCTATAAGGGTAAGTATCATTGTGGTACAATAGCAGCCCAGATCATACACGGCTCCGCCCCCAAGCTCCTTATAAAGCCTGATATCCTCCTTATAGCCCTGGGTGATAAAAGCGGTACTGACATAATCAACTTCTCCTATGGTATCACTGCTTATAACCTTTTTCAGACTTTCAACGTAAGGGTTGTGGAGATAGGCATATGCCTCCATAAGATATCTGCCGCACTCCTCCGCAGTTCTGAACATTTCCCTGACTTCGTCAGCATTTAATCCGAGAGGCTTTTCACACAGAACATGTTTTCCCGCTTTCAGTGCCTCTATTACCCATTGTTTATGGAGATTATTTGGCAGAGGAATGTATACTGCCTGTACTTCACCATCCTGCAGCAGTTCCTCATAGCTGCCGTAAGCCTTTTCAAACCCGAATTTTTCCTTAAACGAATTTGCTTTATCAATGCTTCTTCCGGCAATGGCATAAAGCCCGCAGTTTTCAGCTTCCTTCATTCCCGGAATCGTCATCTTGTCAGCTATATTGGCAGTCCCGAGTATACCCCACTTTACCTTACTCATAATATACCTCTCTCGAACCTTAAGCTTCACCTGCCACCTTACGGTGCAGCCTGTTTCGTTTACTATATTATATTTTAGCAGACCGTCCTTTTCAATACTTTAATAAATGAAAGTTTGTTACTGTTATCCGGCCTGCCGGTCACCGTTATTTATGAACAGATCCTTATTGAAGATAGGCGTACTTGCCCAGTGTATCCGCTGAAAATGCCACAGTAGAGGTCTTTTCCAGCTCATGGCGGATGGCGTGGATAAGATGTGGCATTCCGGGTTTTTCTCCCCTTCCGGCCGCATAGGCGCAGGCGTTTAAGAATACCGTCTTAATAACGCTTCCGGTAAAGTTGTCAAATTGTGAAGCGAGATAATCAATATCTATTTCGTCATGCTCAAATCCCTCGGTTATGCAGCTCTCCCAGATCTCACGCCGGAGAGCCTCGTCGGGATTATCATATCGTACAACATAGCGGATACGCCTTAAAAAGGCCGGATCCATATTGCTGCGGATATTGGTGGCCATAACGACTATTCCGTCAAAGGCCTCTATCCTCTGCAGAAGATATGCTATTTCCGTATTGGCATATCGGTCTTTTGCGTCACGCACCTCGCTTCTGCTGCCAAAAAGTGCGTCCGCCTCATCAAAGAAAAGTACTGCGTCGGTCTTTTCCGCAAAAAGGAAGGCTTTTTCCAGGTTTTTCTCGGTCTCGCCTATGTATTTATCCACAATATTTGCGAGATTAACCTGATATAAAGGAAGTCCCAGCTCTCCCGCTATGGCATTTGCCGTCATGGTCTTACCGGTTCCGGGAGGTCCGGAAAGCAGAAGTGATACTGACCTTCCGTAGGGATAGTTCTTCCTTAATCCCCAGCTGTCAAGCACCACAGGGCTCTCCCTGATACTCTCTATGACATCATTCAGAACCGAACGGATGGCGGGCTTTATCTTTACATCGTTAAGCCTCTGGGCAGGATAGATTATCCGTCCCACATTGAGACCCTCCTCATTTTCTGCCCGCTGCATACAAAGCTTCATAAAAAGCGTCTCTTCCTCTTCCCCGATATGCTCCACTCCCGGTCTTCTCTCCAGAAAAGAATGAACCACAACCGAGAGCTCACTGGGATTTAGACGGTAGCGCATGGAAAACCTGTCCGCGTCAAGCTCCAGGGAATACAGGGAGGCAAAGCCTGACCAGAGTTTTTTCCGTTCCTCATAGTCAGTTGTTTCCGGCAGCTCCATAAGGAGATATTCACCCTTTTCCGTTGACTGGAGCAGGGATTTCCCGGTATCCGCGCAGAGAATTAGGCTTATGCCCGCTTCCTTTATGGGTGAGAACAGGATCCGCTCCAGAACCTCCAGATCCCTCCTCATACGGGCATTGGTGTCATATCCTTTTTTCAGGAAATCCTCCGTGATACCGAAAAAGCAGATGCCTGTACCGTCAAAAAAGGCTTCCCGGATAAGGGCGCTCTTTAATATCTCAAACCTTTCCTTCCCGGATTCACGGAAAAAATCCGCAATATTCAAAAAGAGGAAATCCGCACCCAGCTTCTTTGCGATATGCTTTACGATAAACCGCCTGCCGCCCTTTCCTGAAAGCTGCAGTATCTTTCCGCCGCACTTAAAGAAATCACTTCCCCTGTCGATAATATCAAGGTTAACAAAGGCTTCATGGAGATCAGACGATTGATGTAAGAACAGCTTTGTATATGGAGCAAGGAGGGGGCTCAGAGCGTCTCCTCCAAGGATGTAGCCCATGACCCTCTCATCCAGCGAAAGCTCCGCATATTGCAAGGGAGAAGCTTTCCTGTCCACATAGCATATTTTTTCTATGAGATCCGCATATTCCCGTATCTCCTCTTCCCCCGGAAAAATCCTCCCCTCCAGAAGGCAGGCGAGATGTATGTTTACTGAATAGCCGAAGTTCTCCGTAAGATATGCACCGAATTCCGGAAAGCAAAAGAGGGTTATCAGCAGATCCAGAAGTGACCGCATAACCGTATTGCCTCCCAGCTCCTTTATGAGACCCGTATATCTCTTAACGCGTATGTCACTGTTTTCTTCCTTCCCTTTTTCTATTAGATTCTCCACATCAGCCCAGGCCTCCAGATCTTCTTTTTTTATCCGTAAAACACTCTTCTGAAGTGAAGGATATTTATTTAAGCTGCACCTCAGCCCGGCATTTACGAGGTAATCATCGCAGCGCATTATGATGAGGGCGATCACGATCTCAATGTAATTCATGACTTGCCGCTCCTTTCATTAATCCGTATTTTTTGTTTTTATGGTAAACGGCAAAGATCTTTTCGTTTTGTCGTTGACCCGTTGGTCTGTATAATATAATTATAACACGCCCCGGGTCTGTATTGTTCGTTTTTTATATCTGTTCCGGATTCCCGTAAAAAATAACCGAATAGACATAAAAATCAACCAAATAAACAAAAAGTATCTTAAAACCTATATGCTTTTATCATATATTGATATAATAAACGTCTGGATTATAGTTTAATAAGGATAAGTATTACTATTATGAAGAACATGGTTGAAATCGATGTGGTACTGGACAAGAACTACATTGAACCCAAAGTCACTATACAGACAAAGGAAAAGACTGAACAGGTAGAGAATATCATCTACGCCATAGAGAACGCTTCAGAAAACGACTTTCCCTCCATAGTGGCAGATCTTGACGGATCAAAGCTGGAATTCGTGTCACAGCGGGATATCATCAGGGCTTATACCTTTAACAGGAATGTAATGATACAGTCCGAAAACGGCACCTATACCTTTAAAAAATCCCTTTCAACCCTGGAGGTTATACTGAATCCGAAGAGATTTATCAGAATCTCACAATCAGAAATAATCAACCTTTATAAAGTAAAATGCTTTGATGTAAACATAGCGGGAACCATTGGGATAGAATTCGATAACGGGGAGAAATCCTGGACTTCAAGGAGCCGGGTAAAGGATATCAAGGCTCTCCTAAGGAGATCGCAAGGGGGTTGATCCATATGAAAAGCGCGTTTACTTACAAGGTTATCCTGATGGCCTCTGTGGGCTTTGCTGCAGGTATGTTCATAGGTATACTTATAACTGCTTCGTCTGTCACAGCTGCTGTTAACGACGGATCCCTGTATCTTTGTGCCCCGGAGTTTATTTCATTTATGGGAAAACCTCTGGCGGCATTTGCCGTGCAGGCACTGCTCTCCGGCGTACTCGGTGCCGTAGGCATGGGAGGGGCGGCGGTATACAGTATAGATGAGTGGTCTGTCCTGAAAGCCACCGTTACCCACTTTATCCCCACGGTCATCGTGTATTTCCTGGTGGCAGGATTTTTAAGATGGTTTGATCTTAAAAACAT
This sequence comes from uncultured Lachnospiraceae bacterium, assembly GCA_946407725.1. Lineage (GTDB taxonomy): Bacteria > Bacillota > Clostridia > Lachnospirales > Lachnospiraceae > NK4A144. The sequence goes on along the minus strand of CAMJPM010000005.1, from coordinate 41,378 downwards.
AACGGAATGGATTCTGATGCTCTCCATCTTTATAAGCATGTATCTGATGATATGGCTCATGCAATATCTGTCCCTGAAGCTTCAGATATCCGAGATAAACAGGGAGCTTCAGGAATATAAGGCAGCTGGTTCCGAATAGATACGACGGCCGGAGGTACTGTAAAGTTTTCTATGAAAACTTTACAGTACGTAGGCCACGCCTTCGCGAAGCGAACTTTAAATGGCGTGGCTCACCAAAAGGAAAACGGAGGTAAGGAAAGGTTTGAAAGAGGATGTGAATATCAGTTTCCTAAACGAACATGGCATAGACACTGAAGAAGGCACGGCCTACACCGGCGGTAAGGAAAGATATATTTCCGCTCTTCAGAGATATTACCGGGGATACGGAAAGAACAGGAATGCTCTTGAAGGCTTTCTTCGTGAAGGAAACATACAGGACTTTATGATAAAGGTCCATGCCATGAAAAGCAATTCAAAGATGATCGGTGCCCTGGAGATGGCCTCTGCCTTTGAAAAGCTGGAAATGGCGGCAAAGGAAAATGACAGGGCATATATAGATGAGAATGCGGAAAACGCCCTTTTGCAATATGATGCCCTTATCTCCCTTATCCGCCCCATAGGTGAAATGAATGAGGTCCGCATTGCCGGAGAGATATCCGCTGCGGAAGCTTCAGATATATCGGAAAGACTAAAAAATGCCCTGGATGAATTTGATGATGAGCTCTCAAAGGAGCTTGTCTCAAAGCTTATGGGCTACCCCTTCAGGCCGGCGCTGAAAGAAAAGCTGGAAAAGGCTGCGGGATACATAACGGAATTCCTTTATGACGAGGCCCTTCCCCTGATAGAAGAAGTGTCACAGGGAATTGAAGGGTAATGTAACTGCTCTGAACAGTCACTTGCGGAACCGCAGACTGGGAGCTTATACCGGGGAAAAGGACGGAAAAATGCGATTAAAAATAATGCTTACAGGCAAAAACAGAAGAATATCCGCCAACATCTCTGACCACCTCATGGAGGACAAGGGATACGAGGTCGTCAACTGTGACGCTTCATCAGAGAAGCTGGAAAAATCCTGGAAAAAGAATCCTGCAGATATCATTATAATCTGCTTAAGCGACGAAGACAGGGAATCCGTAAGGATTTTTGATATATTGAGTGAATGTGCGGGAACTGAAATCCTCCCTGTCATTGTTGTGGCAAATAACGAGGATCTTAATACCTTTAATGTTTTCAGCCATTTAAGGAATATACGTTTTCTCCCGAGACCTGTTTCCATCCTGGATCTTTATTCCTTGCTCTTTGAAATAGAGAAGTCAATGGGTGAGGATTTGAAAAAAAGAAAGCCTGTGGAAAATAGAGAACGCCGTCCAGGGGAAAAGAACCTGCCGGTAAGAAAGCATATTCTTATTGTGGATGATGATCCCGAACAGCTTGAAGAGATAAAAAAACACCTCTTTGAATTCTATGACGTGACCGCCGTAAGATCCGGTGCCGCCGCATTCAAATATCTGGAAAACCATGAGGTGGATCTGGTTCTCCTGGACTATATCATGCCGGTCATGGACGGTCCCGAGGTATTATACCGCATGAGGACGAAGAGAGCCCTCTCCCAGCTTCCGGTAATATTCTTAACAGGCGTATCCGAAAGGGAGAAGGTGATAAAGACCCTGGTAGAACTCCGTCCCCAGGGCTATATCATAAAGCCTGCAAAAAAATCGGAAATAGTTGCAAAAATAATAGATGTACTGGGATAGTTTCTTAAATAAAACCGGGGCAACAGTCCCCGGTTTAACCTAATCATGGAGAGATTATGAAAAAAAAGACCTTAAGTACCCTTCTGTTTGTCCTCCTTGCTGTTCTCCTCATATCATGCAAGGCTCCCGACAATACCCTTTCAGATGCTGCGGCAACTGATACAGCTGCCGATACCCCTGGAGAAGATCCGGAGGGAAGCGCTGCAGAGGACAGCAATGATGATGACGACTTCCGTATAGGCATTGTTACAGGCTCCTTTTCCCAATCCGAAGACGACAGGCGCGGAGCGGAAGCCTTTCAGGAAAAATACGGCATGGACAGGGTGACCCTTGCCATTTACCCCGACAACTTCACCGAAGAGCAGGAGGTCACGATCCAGACCATAGTGGATCTCTCCGAGGATCCCCGGATGAAGGCCATCATCGTCAACCAGGCTGTAGACGGTACAACAGAGGCATTCCGCCGGATAAAGGAAAAACGTCCTGACATCATCTGTATCGCCTGTGAGGCCTATGAGGATTTTTCCGAGATCGCTCCCGTGTCGGATCTGGTGGTTTGCAGTGATTTTGTTGCAAGGGGATACCTTATCATCCGCACGGCAAATACACTCGGATGTGACACCTTTGTACATATCTCCTTCCCCCGTCATCTCTCATACGAAACAGTATCGAGAGAGGTGGCGGTTATGAAGGCTGCCTGTGATGAGTTCGGCATGAGGTTTGAAATGGAAGAGGCTCCCGATCCCACAACAGATGTGGGAGTTCCCGGAGCACAGAGCTTCATCACGGAGCATGTTCCCGGCTGGGTTGAAAAGTACGGACAGAATTCGGCATATTTCTGCACAAACGACGCCCATACAGAGCCTCTTATCAAAAAGCTTCTGGAGTGCGGCGGTTACTTTATCGAAGCCGATCTCCCCTCCCCCATGATGGGTTATCCCGGAGCTCTCGATCTGGATCTGACAGCAGTTTCCGGTGATTTTGAGAAGATCCTTGAAACTGTGGAAAACGCTGTGGTGTCAAAGGGCGGTGCCGGAAGGTTCGGTACATGGGTCTATTCCTACGGCTACACCTGTTCAGCAGGTTTGGCGGAGCATGCAAAAAACGTGCTTACCGGAGAGAGCACTCTCACGGATATCGGCGATATTTCCAGAGCATACAGTGTTTTTTCCGAAAAAGCCGAGTGGAACGGTTCCTGGTACACCGATACCGGAACCGGGGAGCGCTCCGACAACACGCTCCTTATCTATCAGGACACCTACATTCTGGGAGATCCCGGATACTATACGGGCTCCACAAAGGTGGAGGTACCCGGAAAATATTTTACGCTGCAGTAAATTCCGGTCTAAGCAGTCACAGATTCAGTATTTTATCAGAATATCCAAGGCGGGTTATTAATGAAGAACAATGTGGAAGGGTCAATGGAACAGGTCCGTAAAAAACACAGCATGGTGATACCTCTGGCGCTGATATTTGTGTTTGTGGCTGTAATGGTAGGCTACACCTCAAAGCTCATGTACAGCGTTGCGGTATCAAATTACAATGCCGTAATAGAGGACCGGCTGTTAAACGTATCCTCCATGGTGGACAACCATCTGAACACAGCGGAAAATGTGCTGCATGTCACCGCCGATTCCGTATACCATATGCTGATCAGCGGCAGCACTCCCTCACGGATACATGAATTCCTGGTAGAGGAGACCAATAATGTTGCGGAACAGTTTGATGAGAATTTCTCCGGTCTCTATGGCTATATCATGAGCAGATATATGGACGGCCTTAACTGGGAACCCCCGGAGGGCTATGATCCCAAAACCCGGGACTGGTACATAATCGCAAAGGAAAGCGACGGTGATGTAGCCTTTGTTCCCCCCTATGTGGACGCCCAGACCGGCAATCTCATTATCTCTGTATGCAGGATGCTTCCTGACAGACAGAACGTGGTTTCCCTGGATGTACAGTTAAAGAGAGTTCAGTCCCTGATGAAGGATCTGTCCGTAAACGGCAAGGGTTACGGTTTTGTCTTAAATGACGCCGGACTTATCATAGCCCATGGAAATGAAGAAAAAAAGGGAACAAATATCAAGGACAATCCTGAGGGAGAGGCCCTTTTGGAAGCCATAAAAAATGCGGATTCCGGAAGCTTTTCCTTTACACTGGACGGCGAAAAAAGCACCGTATTCGTAAATAAGATAATAAATCATCTGTATGTGGTCATGGTGGTCAGCAATAATGAACTCTTTGAAGAGGTCCGGAGCCAGCTGGCGATGAATGTCATCATCTGCTCCTTTGTATTCATCATGATCGTCCTTTTCTATTATGTGGCCCACAAAAACGAGAAGAACTACGCAAAAAGCATGGAAATGATGAGGCTTGAGGAACAGAAGGCCTCCTACGAAAGAAAGGTTCTGGAGCTTGAAAAGGACGCCGCAAATGCCTCCAATAAGGCAAAAAGCGACTTTCTCGCGAATATGTCCCATGAAATACGGACACCTATGAATGCAATTCTGGGCATGGATGAAATGATCCTTCGCTGTTCACCCGGGGATCCCATAAAAAAGTATGCCCTGAATATCCAGAGTGCCGGCAAGACCCTTCTTTCCATCATCAACGGTATCCTTGACTTTTCCAAGATAGAGTCAGGTAAAATGGACCTGATCCCCGTGGAATACAGCATTGCTTCCGTAATCAACGACATAGTCAACATGACGATGAAAAAAGCCACCGACAAAGGCCTTGAATACATATTGAATGTTTCCGAAAGCATACCCTCCGTCCTGCTGGGGGACGAAATAAGGGTGCGGCAGGTCATGCTCAATCTCATTAACAATGCCATAAAATATACCCATGAGGGCAGTGTTTCCATTGACGTGTCCTTCATCAAGATCCCGGAAATGCTGACTGTCACCGTGAAAGACACGGGAATAGGCATTAAGGATGAAGACCTGGACAGGCTGTTCAATTCCTTTGAACGCCTTGAAGCCGATAAAAACAGGAACATAGAAGGCACAGGTCTGGGACTGAATATTGCCATGAGATTAGCGAATATGATGGGTGGAACCATAACCGTAGACAGCAGCTACGGCAAGGGCACCTCCTTTACGGCACAGATGAGGCAGCATGTGGTGGACAGCACCCCCATAGGCGATTTTGCGCAGAACATCTCAAGACTTCAGGAGCATACCGATAAATACTCTCCTTCCCTCATCGCTCCGGAGGCAAGGATCCTGATCGTTGACGACAATGAGATGAATCTGGAGGTTATAAGCTCACTCCTGGAGGACACAAGGATAAAGGTCACAACAGCGGACTCCGGAAAGGAATGTATTGAAATACTGAAGAAAAGCTCCTTTGATGTGGTGCTCCTTGACCAGATGATGCCCGGAATGTCAGGTATCCAGACCCTTAATGAGATAAAAGATAAGAATCTGGCGGAAAACACCCCGGTCATTGCCCTTACCGCCGACGCCATAGTGGGTGCCAGGGATAATTATATAAAAGAAGGCTTCACCGATTATCTCAGCAAGCCCGTGATGTATGACGCACTGGAAGCCATGCTGATAAAATATCTGAAACCCGGACTTATTCAGACTTCCGCTGCACCGGAGACAGGATCAGATGCAAAAACCGCAGAAGAAAAGAAATCCGAAGATCTGCCGGTCATCCTTGTAATCAACGATTCCCCGGAAAAGCTTAACAGCCTTAAAAAAGTCATCGACGGCAGCTTCAAGGGTGTATATGTGAGAAACGAGGAAAGCGCCTCCAAATATCTCTCCCGGCACAAAGCGGCATTTATAATCAGGGATGGCGAATCTCCCGATACCCTGTGATTCCGGAAAACAGTTCATAATTATTCCTGCCAGGAACCGCAAAGTTAACTGTGTGCCTGTACAGTTTACTTTGCGGCTCCGGGTTCACACTGTCATTTTCCATATATCTTCATTTTGCTCATGGTAAAGCCGGATAAGACGCTGTCTGCCAAAATCAGTAATAATGCACTCAAATACAAGGGTGCTGTTATTGATGTACATGCCGTCCGGCATCTCTCTCGTACCGGAGTGTGACAGATCCTTAAATCCCTTTATTGTGTAGGACTGCAGCTGCCCGTCTTCATCAGTAACCCTTACTCTCATGGGTATTGTTGTCCCGTCCCTGGAATGCTGGCATATAACATCCACCGGCTTCGCTTCTTTTTTCATACATTGTACCTTGCCGCAGGCAAGTGTGCTATGTAACAGGTCTTTGATCTGTTACATGCATCGGTGACGTGCCTGCACGGCACCGATGGAAATTTGAAACATTTTGTTTCAAGCTTCCATACCCTCATAGATTCTTGGAGAGCCACGCCATTTAAGGTTCGCTTCCCCTCACTTGTTACAATTAAGCGGCCTTCCAGTCCGTTTAATAGTAATCATTATAGAACATCCGTTCGATTTTTGCAATATTTATCCTACAGCCGGAGGGCTTCGGAAAGCTCCTTGAAAAATATCCCGGGAAAACAACGAAAAAGTTGACGGTTTCAGAAGAATGGTTAAAATTAAGGTAACAGCGTAAAAAGGATCTTTAACGATATGACATTAAAAGAACTTGCGATCGGTAAAAGTGCGGTAATTGAAAGTGTGGGCGGGGACGGTGCCTTAAGACAGCATTTTCTGGATATGGGAGTGATTCCCGGAGCAGAGCTTTCTGTCATTAAATATGCGCCCATGGGAGACCCCATGGAGCTTAAAATACACGGATATCAGCTGACCCTCAGGCTTTCCGAGGCAGAAAAGATCGAAGTCTCCGAAATTGAAAAGCCTGCAGCAAGGGAAGAGAAAAAGAAGAAGGTAAAAGCTGAACACCCTGGTCTTGGGGAAAGCGGAAAATTCCACCCCAAAGGAAGCGGAAATCCCCTGCCGGAGGGAGAGCCCCTGACATTCGCCCTTGTGGGCAACCAGAACAGTGGGAAAACCACGTTATTCAATCTGCTGACGGGTTCAAATCAACATGTAGGGAATTTCCCCGGGGTCACTGTGGACCGGAAGGACGGGCAGATAAAGGGCCATCCCAATACCCTTATAACCGACCTTCCCGGGATCTATTCCATGTCCCCCTACAGCAGTGAGGAGCTGGTATCCAGGAATTTTGTTCTGGATGAAAAGCCAAAGGCCATAATAAACATAGTCGATGTCACCAATATCGAACGCAATCTCTATCTCACGATGCAGCTTTTAGAGATGGACATCCCCCTGGTGGTGGCTCTGAATATGATGGACGAATTCAGCGCAAACGGCGGCTCTCTTGACGTAAACCGCATGGAGGAGCTGCTGGGGGTTCCCGTTGTCCCCATTTCAGCCGCTAAAAATGCAGGTATCGAGGAGCTTGTGAGTCATGCGCTGCACATTGCCCACTATCAGGAAAAACCCCTCCGTCAGGACTTCTGTGATGAAAACCAGTACGGCGGAGCGGTGCACCGCAGCATACATGCCATAACCCATCTTATCGAAGACCACGCCGCCGAAAGCGCCCTGCCATTAAGATTTGCCTCATGCAAGGTAATTGAAGGGGATAAAATGATAATATCCAGGCTCTGTCTTGATACAAACGAGATAGAGACCATGGAACACATAGTCCTGCAGATGGAAAAGGAGCGGGGGCTTGACCGGAGCGCAGCCATGGCAGATATGCGTTTTTCCTATATAAAAAAGGTCTGTGATCTCTCGATAAAAAAGCCCTGCGAAAGCAGGGAACGTGTAAGAAGCGAAAAGATAGACCGTATCCTTACGGGAAAATACACGGCCATACCCTTCTTCATATGGATAATGGGGCTGGTATTTTATCTGACCTTTAACGTGATCGGGGCATTTTTACAATCCCTGCTTGAAAGCGGGATAGATATGCTGAAAGCCTTTCTCGACAATGCTCTATATGCCGCAAACGTAAACCCCATCCTTCACCGCCTTATAACCAAAGGCATCCTTGAGGGAGTGGGGTCTGTACTAAGCTTCCTGCCCATAATAGTAACCCTTTTCTTCTTCCTCTCAATACTAGAGGACAGCGGCTATATAGCAAGAGTAGCCTTTGTAATGGATAAGCTTTTAAGAAAAATCGGACTCTCCGGCCGGAGTATCGTTCCACTGCTTATAGGCTTCGGCTGTACCGTTCCTGCGGTGATGGCCACCAGAACCCTGCCCAGTGAAAGAGACCGGAGAATGACCATACTGCTTACCCCCTTCATGAGCTGTTCCGCAAAGCTTCCTATCTACGCGTTTTTCGTGGAGGCATTCTTTCCGCAGTACGGCGGCTTCATCATGACCCTTCTCTATGTCCTTGGCATCATCATCGGCATACTTGTGGCCTTTATCTACCGTGGTACGATGTTTAAGGGTGAAGCAGTTCCCTTTGTAATGGAGCTTCCAAATTACCGGATGCCGGGAGCCGGTAATGTTTTCCGCCTTTTATGGGAAAAGGCAAAGGATTTCCTCCACAGGGCCTTTTCAGTGATCCTGCTCGCCACAATAGTAGTATGGCTTCTCCAGAGCTTTGACTTAAGTCTTAATCCGGTATCAAATTCAAAGGACAGCATACTCTCCTGTATCTCAGGCTTTCTGGTTCCTGTTATGCGCCCCCTGGGTCTCGGTGACTGGCGTATCTGCACCTCGCTTATTTCGGGCTTTATGGCAAAGGAGAGCGTTGTCTCCACTATGGAGATCCTGTTTACAGACAGCATTTCATCTGTTCTCTCCCACTCTTCAGCCGCCTCACTGCTGGTATTTTCCCTGCTCTACACCCCCTGCGTGGCCGCCATCGCGTCTATCCGAAGAGAGCTTGGCAGCAGATGGGCTGTCTGTGTAATACTGTGGCAGTGTGCCCTTGCCTGGCTCGCCGCATATATAGTCAGGAACATTTTCAGCCTTATGTCCTGACCCGGTAATGCCAGGATCAAAAGCCCCCGCCAGCCAGATATTCAGACAAGATTCATATCTGTTCAGAACCCTTCGGATTCTGAACAGATACGCGCATTCGGTCATTAGAGTTGCGCCTAAAGGCGCAAGAACCGAATGCCAAAATGCCAAGGCTTTCAGACGTCACTTGCGGCGAACGCAAGTGACTGTTCTTAACAGTTACCAAGATTCTTAAAAAAATCAGAGGGATTGACCTCCGCATAGCACTGTGTGCAGCGTCCTTCGATCACGGCACCGTTTCTTATGGCCACAGATTTCGACCGGATATTCCCGTACACTATGGCAGAGGATTCCAGCACCGCCTCTCCCTTTACATCAATATTCCCCTTTACTGCTCCCGAAATGTCTGCTGCTTCACCGTTGATATCTCCGATGATGACTGTTTCGCTGCCAATATTAACCCTTCCGTTACTATTGATGTTTCCGGTTATTTTGGCGTTGCTTCCGGTTACATTTCCTGACTGCATGTCCCCCTTAACGACCCCGGAAATGATCAGGGGTCCCTCGATCTTTATATTCCCCTGCACTTCTCCGATGATCTCAAGACCCTGATTTGAGATGATATCCCCATAGATTTTCATTCCCTTTGTGATAATTGAGATATTTTTGTCTAACATTTTATGCTTTCCTCTCGTATATATAATTAGCAACCAACACTCAGGACCTGTAAAACAGTTCCTTAAAGCAAAGAAACAGCCTGTCCCGTTTCGTTTCGGATTTCATTATATATCCTGCAAATCCCCGACGCATTAACGGAGGCAAAAAAAAGTGTGACACTCTGTCACAAAAACAATACTTTTAACTGTAAAAAAGTATATAATGGAAACAGTATTATTCAGGAGGCAATGTATGGAATACAATAATAAATCTTTGGATCTGAGTGATAAAATGCTGGATGACATCAACGGAGGAATAAAGAACAATACGGGTAATAATGAAGATGAACCCAAAAAGAGTAAGAAACACAGTAAACTCAACGATAAGGCTTATACCAGTGTGGCTCCTCCCGTAAAACCTCCATATTAAGGATCTGTCCGGAACTGTACATATCATCAGGAGTTGTATGACACAGGATTTTATAAATACTAAATACATAATCGAATTCTGTCTGGCGGCGGTATCCTCTCTCGGGATACTCTCACTTCTGTTTTTGAGCAGGCCGCTGAAGGAAAGCAGGCATCCCGAGGACAGGATGTTCCGCAGGCTCTGCTGGACGCTGCTTATTTATGTGCTGACTTATGTCCTGCAATACTGGCAGCGTATATACAAGCCGCTGCCCTATTACTCCATTTTTGCGCACCTGGCCCTGTATCTCTCCGACTTTGTCATGCTTTTTCTCTGCATGCAATGGCTGATCTTTGTTGATCTGGCCGTTAACCGCAGTCCGGAAGGAGCACGGAGAAGATATCGTTTTGTCTGGGTGCCTCTTCTTGTAATGGTGCTTCTTCTTGCCGTAGGCTATGCACTTTTATTAAATGTGCATGCGGGAACTCTTGAGACCGGTTCTGTTCCTGTTCTTGCGGACAAACAGTATATGACCTGGAGCTGGATCTACTACTATGTAGTGCTGTTTATCTTTATTGCCTACCTTTTATCCGCATACAGGATCGTGCGTTTTTATCATTCAGAGAGAAAGGAACCCCTGTTTCTGCGTCTGGATGTTTTTATCATACCCTGGATAATAGCATTCATCGTCCAGAATATCCCGGGGTTCTATCTCGTTATAGATGTTCCCTGTGCAGCCATATCCCTGTTCCTCACATATTTTTCCATGAGGAACCGCTACAGGTACATGGATTACGACACTGAAATGTATAATGAGGATTTCCTTTCGTATTTTGAAAACTATGCCGAAAAATCCGGTCTTACCGGAGGCTGTGCCATGTCCTTTACCACATCCTGGGACCCAAAGAAATTTGCGGACAATCTGATGCAGTACAAACCGGAACGCAGCCTGTCAATACGAATGAAGGACGGCAGATTTATCATTATCGCCTCCATGAATAAAAGATCAGCAGTAAAATGTTTTATGGATCTTATAATTGAAACCGCGAAAAACGCAGATTCCGATGCAGAAATAAAGACAGAAAACTGGTTCAGGGAAAAAGACGAATCCTGTCACGGCTTTGCCGAAAGGGTTCTTTATGCATAATATTAAATAATACATGAGGAGCTAAAATCAAATGAAAAAGAAAGCATTGACAATCCTTCTGACAACAATAATGGCCGCAGGCCTTATAACAGCCTGCAATTCCGGAAGGTCAGCACCCGACAGCCAGAATACCGCCGAAGCAAAGCCGGCTGAGGAGGCAGTTCTGGACAAGGAAACTGCACCCGCCAAGGAAGCTGCACCCGCCGGGGAAACTGCGAATGTGGAAGAAACAGAGAAAACCGATGCGCAGGAAACCGGGGAGGAAGACGATTATCCTTTCCCTGAGGACTTTGTGCAGGAACAGTCCGGCAAACTGGAATTTAAGGACTATGACGAGATCATATCCTGTCTGAAGCCCGGCCAGGGTTATGCCTATGTCAGGGTATACGGCAGTAATGAAGACTGTCTTGCGGTTGCCGAACTGGTTTTTGAAGCAGACAATACAGCAGGGGAAGCATCACTGTATGGCATGAGAGACGGAAAGCCTGTATTTATGGGAGTTGTCACCGGAAACGGTTCCGCCTATCCCGTGCGTATCGAAGACGGCATCATATATTGCGGGGATAACCACAGATATGAAAGCTTTTTCCTCACCAGGGACGGTGGAGGCTTAATGCAGAAGGATTATGTGGAAGACGGGGTAAACTTCGGATCGGATGAATTCTCCGGTTTCTTAAGGGAGACAAATGATTTTGACAATACCGAGGATTTCACCGGCGGACAGGAGGCTCTGGACAAGCTTATAGAGGAAAGAGAGAAAAAGCCGGCAATCACATTTACCATGCCTAAAGGAAGCGCTGATTCTTAAATCAGCGCTTTTCTTATCTAAAGCCTCAATTCACCACAAATGAGATCGGATGTATATCCTGTGACGTACCATCCGCCTTATTCATTTTCAGTGTTCCGAAAATACCCCAGACCAGAATTCCGATCAAAAGTACCGTAACAGCGGCCAGCACAAGCCACACGCCGGGAGTGGACACCCGGATATAATCGTTAAGTTTATCCGGAGAATTGATATTCTCCATGCTTTTCTCCCTGAAAACAGATTCCTTCCCGCTCATCTCACTCTCCTGTTCACAAACCCGCAGACAATAGCTGATAGTGTCTGCAAGCCTGTAATGCCACGGTTATTTCCCGTGATGTCACTCTAACGTCATCACTTCCGTAAGTCCCACAAGCTCCAGGGTTTCCCTTACCGCATCCCGGACATTTGAAAGAGCAAAGCTCCCGTTTCTGCCTATTCTCTTCTGAGTCGCCACTAAGACCCTGATGCCGGCGGAGCTTAAATATTCAGTATCCGTTAAATCTATAAGGAGGCTGCTGACTCCGGAATCTAACAGTTTATCCAATTCATCCTGCACCCCGGCTGAAGAATTCCTGTCTATCCTTTTGGGCGCCCTATATACCTTTCTCTCCACGTCCTAAGTTCCTCACTTTCTGTATCTATTCAGAACCCTTCGGTTTCTGAATAGATCTTCTTTATCCCTGCTCATCCCTTTCACCCTGCAGCACTTCCTCTCCTTTCCTGCCCGGGAAGAAATAAGACGCCAGGTCTCTGGTCTTATCATCATGCCTGCATACCATGATCCTTGTATCAGGCGGATAGTCGTTTATTACGGCATTCATTGAATATCTAAGCATATTCAGCATATCCTTCCTGGCATCCATACCGGAGGCGTATAACAGCACCGGCATCAGAACCCCGGAGGGTTTCCTGTGGATAAGGAAGAAACCGTTCACCTTTCCGTCAGTCATCATACAGGACGACACTCTCATATCATACCAGTCCATGGGAAGCATGGCCAGATCCTCGTTTATTCCGGTTCTTCCGCAGAACATGCAGTTTGTAACGCCCTGCCTGAACTGCACTGCAGTAAGGCTTTCCAGTGCTCTTATGTATGGCGGGGTCTTCTTTTTAGCAGTAAAGGGCATGGATGAAAGATCCTCAACCGTGACATACAGATTCCTGCCTTCTTTCCTTTTCGTATCAAAGCCGCCTTCGTTTAAGACGCTTTCGGCTTCAGGATCCGTATCCTCAAGTTCAAAGCTTGATCTTACGATATTATCTTCCCGGATCCTTTCGGAATACTCCTGCAAAAGTTCTCCGCCATCACCGGTGCTTTCAGAGGAGAAATAATAAATCTCGGTTTCCGATTCATCAAAGCTGTCCGCGTTTTTTAAGCTCCATACTATGGCTGCCGCAGGCTCATCAAAAGCATCATAGGAAATAAGGCCGCTAAAATACTCACGTCCGATATTTTCAGCCACATCATATCCAATATAGTCCCTGATGTCCTCTATGTTGTCTTCGTTGATCTCCGATATCTGTCCCATTCTGCCTCCAGGATCACTCCAACTTTCCGAAACTTACCGCGCTGAACATTTCGTTCACCTGCATATTCTTTGTAAAAAGCCGCCTTGCCACCATCTCCGAATCCCTGTTCACGAGGCTGAATACAAGGTTATGATGGGGATACAGTGTCTTTATACGCTTTATCACCTCTTTTAATACTCCGGAAAGGCTGTCTGCCTCCCCCGGTCTCGACATCAGGAATGAGAGCTCAATACTCCTTTTTAACTCTGAATTCCTGAATATAACCAGAGTGGAGCACTTCCCGTTATCCACATGACACAGGGAAAGCTCGGGGATAAGCTTTGAATCATCCCCTTCAATATAAAGCTCCATATTATTGTCCTGAAGGTACCGGATAAGCTCGTTTCTTTCCGCTTTGTCCAGCTCCGTATAGGGCTTTATGCTGCATTCAAAATTTTCCAGAAGCTTAAGCCTGCTCGAATTCCATACGGTGTGGGATGTGACTGTGCAGAATTTTCCGCCGCTTACTACCTCAAAATCCGGCAGACTCCTGAAAAAGAGATCCGCCTCATTTTCACCCTCATCTTCCATCATATATAGGCTTCCACCATTTTCGGATAATCCACGGGAACCAGATATTTCATAAGTGTATCAACAAGGGCGGTACCTATTCCCCTGCGCTTAAGGGAAGGATATACTCCGATATACAGGATGGTTATGATCCAGTCATTGATCCGGAAGACAAGAGCGCCCTCGGGGAACCCCCCGGAATCCACGGCCCCGATAAGGCGGCATTTCCCGTCCAGCTCCAGATCCCCCGGAAACAGATCCTTAAAATACTGCGTTCTCTCATCATTTATCATATCATCGATTTTTATAAAACACTCATTTCCTGTAGATGCCACTCCTTCCTGTTTTCAATATCTGTCTTCTATTATCCCTCAAAACCCGATTCTTCTCAACCATTACTTTAAAAGTACCTATAGGGTAACTATTCACATATTTATTCCATCATGTTATGATGTCCTGAGCAAAAGCCACAATCCCGGGGTACAAGTTTGAAACAGCAAGGTACAGTAAATGACTGACTGGATAGACATCATCAATATCATAACGGTTGTAAGCGGCCTGACCATAGTACTCGTCGGCCTGCTTTTCTCTTTCTTCATCCAGAACCTGCAGAAATATGACCGTATCTTTTTTATCACCTTATTTTTTCTTCTTACGGCATATTGTATTTCCGATATGACTTCCCAGCTTTCTCTCATCTATCTCGGGCCGGAATATACAATTCTGTCAAAAGCAGCGGTATTTTGTGAATCCTTATTTTCCTCTGTCTGTATGCCTCTCCTTACCTTATATATTTTAACCTGTGCCGGAAAGGAATACAAACGAAATCCGTATTTTATCAGTGCTTTAAGTATCTGGATCCTTTATTTTATTCTCCTTTGCTATACACAGTTTTCAGAAAGCATTTATTACTTTTCCCCCGATAATGATTACCACAGGGGACCATTATATCCCCTGCTTCTCACACCCCCGGTCTTACTCATGATAAACAACCTGATCTGCCTTTTCAAGCATAAACACAGTCTTTCAAAAAGACAGTTTTCAGCCTTCCTTGTCTATCTCTTAATCCCGCTTATATGTATGGGTGTACAGATGGTCTGGTACGGCGTTCTCATGGTTATTTTCGGCACCTCTCTGGCTTCAGCTTATATGTTCTATTTTATCATCAGGGAACAGATGGATATTTACATGAGACAGCGGGAAAAGATTGCAACCCAGCGGGCAAGTATCATGATGCTGGAGATGAGGCCCCATTTTATTTACAACACCCTGACCAGCATATATTACCTCTGTGAACAGGACAGCAAAAAAGCCCAGCAGGTCACACTGGACTTTTCCACGTATCTTAGGAAGAACTTCAACGCCATCAGTAAAAACAGCACTATTCCCTTTACAGAGGAATTAGAGCACACCAAGGCCTATCTCGCTGTGGAAATGGCCAGATTTGAGGGCAGGCTTTTTGTGGAATACGGCTTCACAAAACCACCTTTATTCCGCATCCCTCCCCTGACATTGCAGCCCATAGTGGAAAACAGCATAAAGCATCACGGTCTCGATCCCGAGCTTGAGCCACTGCATATCTACATCAATATATCGGAATCCCCAACAGGAAATACCATAATAGTTGAGGATAATGGTCTTGGCTTTGATGCCGCAGATAATTTTGAGAACCATTCCGCCCTCAGCAACATACAGGAACGCCTGGAATTCATGTGCAAAGGCACCCTTTCCATATCATCCCGAAAAGAGGGCAGCACAAAGGTAATCATATTTATACCTCTCTAAAAGCCGTGTCGTTCTGTCACATTCTGTTTCACAAAACCGTTCCTGTATTTATACTCAATAAAGGAATTAAATACCGTTAGTGCGTATATAATAAATCAGTTTTAAACCATAAAGGAGCTGATAGAATGACATTTTATACCGGTGTGTACATAATATCCGTATTTGTCCTCCTTGTCATCATCATATCCTGCGCTGCACTGAAGGACAGGGATATCCTTACAAAATTTAATATCCTCTCATCAGCCCTTCTGCTTGTGGTGATGATCATATATTTCCTGCTTGAGAACTTCGGTATCCATAATTCCGGAGACTTTGCCATATATCTGATCTCATGGATCTTAAGTTTTATATCCGCAGTCCTGATGGCAATTATCTCTGTAAAACTGGCATCCGGGAAAAACTCCGGGGCTGTTCTTAAAAAACTGTGCATTGTTTTTATCCCGATCCTGCCGGCTTTTATTTTCGATATAATAAATAAAGGCCTGTTCATGATCCCGCCGGCTCTTTCCCTTTCGGCCCTTACGACTTATATTCTGTGTTCTGACAAGAGATACGAAAAGCATGGAAAAACCGCAAAAGAAATGATGGCTAAGGGAATGTGGGAATACAGTGAGATCATGAGGCCCTCTTTTATATCAGATACTTTAAGAGCCATTATAAACAGCTTTGATGAAGAGGGGGCTGAACCATCAAAGGCACTTGAAATGCTTTCAGGATATCTGGAATGTAATTTAAGCTCCCTAGAGGAAGAGCATACCATCCCCTTCACACAGGAGCTTAAGCATATAGAACAGTATGCCGGGCTGGAGAAGATCAATCTCAAAGGCAATATAACATTTACCTTTGATACAGCATTCCTGTATTTTGACCTGCCTCCCCTTTCCATTGAAAGGCTGGTGGAAAATGCCGTCAATAATGTACGATCTCTGGAGGAAAACAGGACTGTAAAGCTATCCACCTTAAAGAAAGGCGGTTATATCGAAATATCAGTTGAAGATAACGGTCCAAAGAGTATTGCAAAATATCCGGCAAAAAACCTTATCCCCTTAAAAGAAGAATGCAATGCTCTCACAGACATTCGTTTCACCGGAAAGGGTAATCTTTCCATTATCCTTATTCCCTTTGTCAGGCGTTAATTACATTATCAGGGCATAGCAGGAAAACTCAGTGCAGTTTTTTATGAAGATAACTTAAGAGGTCGTCTCTTGTGGTGGATTTTAATATATAGCCGTCGGGTTTAAGGGACATTACGCGTCCCACTGCCTCTTTAGTGCCTATACCCGTTAAAAAGATAACCGGAATCCTTGCAGTCGCACTTTCCTGCCTTAGCATCTGCAGCACCTGGGGACCGTCAACCACAGGCATTTCATAATCAAGGAGGATCATATCCACCTGCTCATGTTCATTAAGTTTTAAAAGGAAAGTGATTGCCTGCATCCCGGCTGTCACAATATCCACCCTGTAATCATCCTTGATCCACTCCATTACCATACCTGCATAGGAATCGTCATCATCCACGATCAGTATTCGTTTTTTTGTGGATGAACCGGGCTTCATATTTATCATTGTCTCCACCAACATACTCAGCTTTTCCATATCAATGGGTTTATTCACCCACTCGAAGGCCTGTATTTCAGGCATAGTCTGAATAAGCTCGGAATGATACTGCATCTCCCCCAGTATGATCATCTTGCCGTTAACACTGTTTATCATCTTCGATACTTCGGCGAAACTATTGAGTTTCCGGTCATTTTCCAGAATATCCCCGGGAAGATATGAAATGAACAGCGGTGACTCTGAAACCTTACTCATAATACTCCCGAAATTGTCGGTAATGGTTTCCACCTCATATCCCTGTTTCTTAAACCTGCTCTCAATACCCTTAACGATGACACTGTACTGAAACATCAGAATAACTATTTTGTTCATTTCTTAATCCTTTCCTGCTCTCACGGCTTTTGCCGCATCCTTTTGAATATCCGGATCAAAAGAAAGCATGGGCTCAATTTTCTCATTTTTGATCCGCCTGTCTATGTAATTGCGCGTAAGCCTTATTATAAGCGGCGTCAGCGCTATAATTCCGATAAGGTTCGGTATCATCATAAGGCCGTTAAATGTATCTGAAATATCCCACGCAAGATTGGATTCCATTACCGCTCCGAAAATGATAAGTCCGATAAATATAAGACGGTATATCCTGCCGCAGGTAACCCCTAAAAGATACTCCGTCACCTTGGCCCCGTAATAGGACCATCCCATTACAGTGGTAAAGGCAAATAAGGTAATGATCAGTACTACAAATAATTCACCCGGAGCCCCCAGATCCTTTCCGAAAGCCTGTGCTACCAGTGTTGAATCATTTACTCCCTCTTTCACAATACCGGTACTAAGGTCAATTGCGCCGGAGCTTAGAACAACCACGGCAGTCATTGTACATATCACTATGGTATCCAGGAAAACCTCTGCTATTCCCCACATGCCCTGTTTCACCGGTTCCCTGACACAGCTGTTGCTGTGGACCATGACAGAGGATCCAAGCCCGGCCTCATTTGAAAACACGCCTCTCTTACAACCGTTCTTTATTGTATTAAAGGCCATCTGGACCGCCGTACCGGCAGCGCCTCCCTTTACGGCTCCGGGTCCAAGGGCAAATCGGAATATTGCTGAAAACACTGCAGGGATCTCACTGAAATGCAGCATTATCATCACAAAACAACCCATAATATAAGCTATGGACATAAAGGGTATCAGTTTTTCCGAAACGTAAGAAAGACGTCTGAACCCTCCCAGGATAATGATGGCAGCAACCACCATAAGACACACTCCTATCATCCAGTTAACCTTGGGTGCCCCCAGAAACAGGTCATGGTTCATGTTATGAAAAAAAGTAGTCTCAAAATTAATTGTGATCTTGTTTATCTGTCCCATATTTCCTATGCCGAAGGATGCCAGCATAGTGAAGATACAGAACATGATGCCCAATGCCCTTCCCAGGGTTTTACAATGCTTCAGTGATCCAAGCCCGTCCTGCAGATAGAACATGGGGCCTCCTGACCACGCTCCCTCTGAATTACGTCTTCTGTAGAACATCCCCAGCACATTTTCAGAATATTTTACCATCATTCCGAGTATTGCCGCAACCCACATCCAGAGCACCGCTCCGGGGCCTCCCACACAGATGGCCGTGGAAACCCCGGCTATATTACCCGTTCCTATGGTTGCGCATAGCGCCGTGCAGAATGCCCGGTACTGGGACAGGGCGCCGGCGTCATTTATGATACGGCCTTCCCCGTTCATGATCCCAAATGTTTTTTTGATCCAGTGCCTGATATAACGCAGCTGGAAAACCCCGGTGATCAGCGTGCAGATAAGACCCGTTCCCAGAAGGAGTGAAAGCCCGAAGGTTCCCCAGGCAAAGGCGTTGACTGTATCATTTATCCTGATAATGGTTTCCATTTATCTATCCTAATATCTCAATATATACCAGCGTCTGGTTTAATAACTGGTAAGCCACTTCACCGAAAGTCACGGGACCCGTGTAGGGCAGTATATCCTTTCCGCTAAGTTCTCCGTATAAATAGTTCAGAATACAGTTGCAGGAGAATACCGGATAACGGGTTCCGGCTTCAGCTATGCTCTCCCTGAATTTTCCCACATAATCATCTGTATAGACCGCAAAACGGTACTCGATATTTCTGAATACAGGAGCGTACAGGCTTACCACTCCGTTTTCCACTCCCTTTATGGAAGTATTGATGTATGCACCGTTATAATCGGCCACCAGGGGCATTCTCGTATCAATGCCGTTCTTTTCGATGTATTCCTGGAAATTCATCTCAACCCCGTCGACCTTACAGGTCCTGACCTCCAGTTCCTTATCGTGGAATTTGATGACCGGATCGGATTTATTGTCCGTAAATATATTAATCATATTTACAGCGGCATTCTTTCCCTCGGGAAGCTCAATGTACATTACCACTGCCCTGTTTGTAAAGGCTTCTCCGGTAGTGCCGTCATATACTTTTGCCTCTCCGCCCTTTTCAAGGTCAAAACCGGATATCCACCCTGCCACGGGATGCATGAGAAGCTCTTCAACCTCCGGTGCTTCTTTTGAATATCTGATGGCCGTGTCAGAACCATAGGGCATGATAAGAAGCGTAAGTCCGTTGTCATAACACTCTTCAACTATCTGGAAGATATTATATTTTCCGTAATTTGCGATCCTTACATCTGAAGCGTAATCAATCTCTGTGACAAAAAGCCTGTCCCCGGTCTGAACTCCACCCTCTTCACTGATAAAATACGGCGTGGTACCCCCTATCCATTTTCCCCTGGGAAGCTTTGACAGCAGGCTGTCATCCGCCGCTATATGCAGAACCTTTCCCTCATTGATCATTTTTACTGTTTCTTCATATGTGATAAGCATCTGCCTTCCTCCTTTATAAATATCTGCATTACAGCATAGCTATGTTTGCCAGATCCACCTTCGCAACAACAGGATATTTTGCCAGAAAGCTTTCCAGCTCCTTCATGCATGCCTCCTTGCTTCCGGGATCTGCCTTAATCATCTTCTTCTGTTTTGTTATCAGCATGTTAAATGCCAGATTTGAAGAAGTGTACTTAAGCTCCCCTTTAAGTATTTTTTCCAGCTTTTCCTGAACATCCGCCTCCATTAAACATCCTCCTTTTTCATTCTTTATTCTTTATCCTTATTCCTGATAATTAATTCCCCAATGCTTCAATTATCCCTTTATAATCCAGAGCTTCCGCCTTTTCCCGCACCCTTTCAAATCTTTCCTTTTCGGCAGCAGGTATGGCGTATGCCCCGATCTCCTCCATTATACCATTTACATAGTCCGGATCACCATTCTCAGCGGCATCCTTAAGACCCTCATATACGGTTTCCATGAGAAACTCATCAGCCACAGGCTTATCCGTACTCTCCGCAGCCTCCTCGGCCGGTTCTTCCGGCTTTTCCTCATAGAGCGGAGACAGTGTCTCCTTAAAGGACAGAAACTCATCCATGGCAGGGAAATGATTGTCCCTGATGTAGGAAAGATCCCTTTCCTTGCCCGCCATTTCCAGGCGTTCAGCCTTCTTCCCCAGTTCCATAGCCCCCACCAGTCTTGCGGAGCTCTTAAGGGCATGTATCTTAATGGTATAAGTGTCCCAGTCCTCTGTCACAAAACTGTTATCCAGCTCATCATATTTCTTGTCTATGGAATTATAGAACACCTTCAGCACTGCCTTAAAAGCATCGGGGGAACCGCTGTTCTTAATGGCGGTCTCCGCATCTATGGATTTTAAGCCGCTGTACCACTCATTTTCCCCCGAAGGAGCTGTATCGCTGGCTGTGTCCCCGGTTTCAATTTCCTCAGAGACTTCCTCTGCTTCATCGATGTCTTCCTCTGCTTCTTCCATGAATTCCACGTCATCCGTTTCATCCGTACCGGTTTCCGCATATCCTTCCCCGGAAACATTGTCGGCAGTATCGTCATTCTCCTCCAGAAGTTTGTTATCCAGATACAGGTTTTCTATATATGACGCTATATTATATGACTTGTTTGATTTCAGGAAATATAATATACCGAAGGTTCCCGGACCGCAGTTTGAGGAAATGGCAGCCGATGCCTGCTGGAAGATAACATGCTCAAAATATGCTGTTTTCCTGATCTCCTCCTCTATCCATTTAAGGATTTCCACCGGTACATCCACATAAGTGATAAATACCACCTCCTGATCCGGGATGGTGTCGGGCGGAAGCGCCAGGCCGATATACTTTTTATAGGCCCTCTTTGTCCTGCCCAGCCAAAATCCTCCAATTCCGGCCTTGTCACCCCTTATCCTGAGGCAGAGATGCAGATTAAGCATATCTGCAAGCTTATTCATCTTACGGCTTATAAGCCCCTTCTTCGCCATGTATTCCGTGGTCTCAATGACAAAGCTGCATTTCAGCCTGTGTTTAATTGATTCCAGCTCTGAAATAATATCCTTTGCAGGCAATCCCTGCTGCGAGAGCTTATAAGCTATAAGCACCAGAAGACCTGTGGCACTGGAAAGACACTCCGAATTGATAACCGTAACATTGTCAAAGGATTTTGCGGCTTCACTTGCCAGCTTAAAATCTTCACTCATACTGGTGGTAATGGAAATATGTATCAGGTAGTGGGTTTTTTTAAGGATTTCGGCAAAGAATTCCGTATAACTGTTCTCATCCGGTGGGGAAGATACAGCCTTCCTGCCCATGGTCACATGTCTTATTAGCTCATCGGCACCCATATGGATACCATCCTTAAACACACCCTCTTCTGTCCTGATGGTAAAGGGAATAATGGGGATATTTAGCTTCTTTATCACCGCATCCGGAAGGTCACACATGCTGGAGGAGGTAATAATCACCGGAAGCTTCTCCGCAAATTTGTCGGAAGCACGGATCTCCTCTCCTCCGCCTATCATTGCGTTTTTAAGGATGATCTTTTCTTCGGA
The DNA here is from genome assembly GCA_946407725.1 of uncultured Lachnospiraceae bacterium. Classification (GTDB taxonomy): domain Bacteria; phylum Bacillota; class Clostridia; order Lachnospirales; family Lachnospiraceae; genus NK4A144. Next base: position 19,367 of record CAMJPM010000005.1, on the reverse strand, counting down.
TATGTGCCTTACGAGGATCTCTTCCATGGCCTCCCCGGAAACAGGCTTCACCAGATACCCGTCAAATCCGGCTTTATTATAGAGCTCCCTGTTTTCACCTCCCGCGTTGGCCGTAAGGATTATAACTGGGGTAGTCCGGTTCAGGCCTCCCGGCTGGGATCTTAACTGCTCAAGACACTCTATGCCGTCCATCTCCGGCATAAGATGGTCCATGAAAATGGCGTCATAATGAACCTTAAGGCTCTTGTCCAGGGCCTCTTTCCCGCTTAAGGCCTTATCTATACCCATGTCCGTGTCTTCAAGGAGTCTGCTCTCCACAATAAGATTCATTTCATTGTCATCTACTATGAGTATTCTCGCTTCAGGCGCTAAGAAGCTGCTTTCATGAGCGCTTCTTTTCACTGCCTGCTGGTTTTGTATATTCAGCTCTCCAACACTCATGCGATCCGTTACAGACTGCTTTATCACCACGGTAAAGGTGGTGCCTTCACCGTAGACGCTGTTTACGGAAACCTTTCCCTCCATAAGGTCAACCAGCTGCTTAACGATGGAAAGACCGAGACCGGTACCCTCTATATGTCTGTTCTTTCCCTCATCCACACGCTTGAAGGCGTCAAAGAGATAGGGCAGATCCTCTTTCTTAATACCCATTCCCGTATCGGCGATCGAGATCTCCAGCTCCACCACACTGTCGCTTATGTCCCTGCTGTCCACACGCAGCTCGATACGTCCTTCTTTGGTGTATTTCACTGCGTTGTTTAAAAGGTTTATGATGATCTGCTTTATCCGGACCTCATCCCCGTAAAGCGCCATGGGAACCTCAGGATCCACCACCACTTCAAAGCCCAGTCCCTTATCATGGGCCCTGAGCCACATCATATTGACTATCTCGGAGAGCATATCCCCGATCCGGTAATCCACAGGGACTATATCCATACTGCCCGCTTCCATCTTGGAAAAGTCCAAAATATCATTTATCAGGGCCAGGAGCATCTTTCCCGCTCCCTGAATGCCTGACGCATCATTTACTATATCATCCGATGCACTTTCATCCCGGAGTATCAGTTCATTAAGTCCGAGAATCGAGTTTATGGGTGTGCGGATCTCATGGCTCATGCTGGAAAAGAAGCGGTTCTGTGAACGTGTGAGCTCTTCAGCCCTTTCCGCCTCCTTTCTTGCCCGCTCACTCTCTTCCTTGAAAAGACGTCCCTGGATCCAGTTCATGATAAAGCAGAGTATTCCCACCAGCACCAGGGAGATATAGGTATCCACATAATACATTATCTGGGAATGGGGATATACCGCTATGGGATCCTTGTAAGATACATAAAAGCACACAAAGGACAGGAGTGTTATAAGGCAGAACATTGTATTCCGCCACTTTCCGCTGAGTACAAGACCCACATAAATAAAGGCAAAGATTATCCAGATCACGCCTCCGCCCTTTAATCCCCCGCCAAGGAAGAAGAGTCCCGGAAGGATGACAAAAACAAGACCGACAACAGTTATCCTGATAGCCAGCTTTATTTTATCAAAATGCATGCATATCAGGGTTACAGCCGGCACAAATATGAGTGTACCGCTGATCAGCAATATCTCAAGGGGATTTTCCTTCATGATAATATCCCCTAAAAGTGCTGCAAATACCATTATCTCTGACATTGCAGCCAGGATAAGAAAGGTCCTTTCATCGAAATCCCTGTTTGGATCCTTTGCGGCGGCGACGGCTTTTTTAATGAGTCTTATAATATTCATCTCTTTTCACCTCCGAACGCTGCTGTCCCGTTCAGGACTCTTGAGACCACTCTTTCAAAATCAGCCGTATTTATGGGCTTTGCTATAAATCCGTCAAAGCCTTCCTTTATAAACATTTCCCTTGCCCCTGAAACCGCATTTGCAGTAAGAGCTATAATTGCAATGTTTTTCCCGAGATCGGAAGCTGCGGCCCGGATAAGCTTCATTGCTTCAACACCGTCCATTTCCGGCATCATGTGATCCATAAAGATGAGGTCATAGTCATTTTCCCGGAATTTCCGGATGGCCTCCCTTCCGCTTTCCGCAGTTTCTATTATCATCTCATAATCCCTGAAGAGCATGGTGGCCACTACGAGGTTCATGGGCTCATCATCCACTATAAGGGCCTTTACATCCTTAAATACCGGTCTCCTGACATTGGCGGTGACGTCCACATCCCCGGCGTCTTTTCCCTCATTTAATATCTTAAGGATAGGATAGGCATATAAGGGCTTGGGCATCAGCATCACGCTGCTGTTCTCCGGGGTCTTTATATCAGGACCGGCCGAAACCGCCACCACGATATCCTCCCTGGCAAGCACCTCAAAGTATCCTTTGTTTTCCTCATACTCCTCCTGCCCCATAAATATATGGGTCACATTCAGCTTTTCCTTCAGACGTTCCACCTCATAGACCGTATCTGCGGAATACAGGCTCACATGCACCCCTAATGCAAGATTGGAGGCCATACTGCGGTAGAAATCCCTGAGCTTAGGAACCTTGTATTTATCGGGCCTTACATGGAACAGAACAGCCCCGTCAAAGTTCTTGTCTATCATCAGGCAGGGCGTGGCATCCACCACCTTCTGCGGGATCGTAACCCTTATGGTGGTCCCGTTCCTCTTCTCACTCTCTATCTTGACAAATCCTCCCATTCTGTGGGTAAATCCATAGACGATGAAAAGGCCCAGTCCTATGCCACCGGAGCTCCGGTTCCTCTTCTTATTTGCCTGGTACATTCCCTGAGATATGGATCTTATGGCATTGCTGTCCATTCCGATTCCTGTATCCGTCATTTCAATGCCAAGATTAATGCCATAATCTGTTTTCTCAGAATACATCTTTACATAGATTCCGCCTGCTCTGGTGAACTTGACCGCATTTTCAAGAAGATGTCTGAATATCTTATGGAGCTTTTTAATATCTCCCCAAAGCATTGTGGGAACCCCCGGATCCAGATCCACCACCAGATCCAGATGGGAAGCATTGTCATTCATCCTGAAGCTGGTAACCACATCATTGATAAGGGACGTGCTCATGTAATTATCTTCTTCCAGAAACACCTTGTTTCTCTTACACTCTGTATAATCCTGAATGTCCTCGATCTGATAGGCAAGCCTTACACCGGCATTTTTAATGGAAGCCGCCTCATTGCCCACACCCTTTTTTATCAGTAGATCCGACATTCCGTTTACTACATTGACAGGGGTTCTGAGCTCATGAGAGATATTTGAGAGGAAATCCTCCATACTGTTGTCATTTTCCTCAATACGTTCATCTTTTCTCCTGTTCTCCTCTTCATCCTCCAGCCTGTCATTGATGGCTCTGGTGTGTATATAGTAGATCAGCAGAACCATGCCGGTCTGGAACAGAACCCTTGAAACAGTGAGCTTGTCAAATACTATTGGATCCCCTCCTGGCAGATTAATCAGATGAATAAAGAGCAGGACAAAGTACTCAAGAAGAAAAGCGTTCATCATGTATGCGCTGTTAAGAGAAGAATAAGCTGACATTACCAATATCACCGCCATGGCGATATCGGTAAAACTGGTCTTATGGACACCGTGATAGAAGACCAGCAGCAGGGCATAATCAAAATAGACTGTCTTTCTTACATCAAAATCTATCTTGTCAGAAATATTGACCATCCATAGACAGAAAACGCCAAATATGATCACAGGGGGAACCCAGAATTCCCAGTCCATGACGAAATTTATAAAGAACATCCCCACAGATGCCAGTGTCGCAACAAAAAGTACGAATTTTTCATTGATCCTTCGGCTCATGATTTTCCTTTCCCATAATAAGACGCGGCATATTTAACCTCGACCCTGTCGGAATATCCTGTTTTTCTCCAGCTTTCCATTATTCTTTCAGACACCTTCCCGGTATCCTTTTCAGTAAGAAGCGGCATTACCACAAAATAACGGTTGTGCTGCCACTGTAGTATGAGATCCGATTTCCTCAAGGTGTTTTTCAGGATCCTGCCAAATTCAGACACCATCTCCGTAAAGATGAGACCGGTTTCCGAAGACGAAAGGGAGAATAAAACCCTTGCAACAGTTCCTCCGTATCTGGATAAAAAGCGCTCAATAAAACGATAATTCCAGGAAAATGCCTCCTGCCCGAGAAGCATTGCCCCCTTCCCCTCATTCCTCTCCGACATGATACTCACAAGCCTGGAAAGATCCCGTTCGATATCATCTCCCCCTTTTCCGGATATCACTTCCGGGTCGTATATCTCAAATCCGTGCTTTCCGTTTCGCTTCACCTCATATAAAGCGCTGTCGGCATACTGAAACAGCAGCTGATAATCATCATAACCTGTAGTTAATGCCACGCCGATGGAGATCCCGAAGGGAATGCCGTGATCCTCTCCCATGAGAACCGCTGCTTCATCCTTAAGCTGGGTATTTAATCTTTCCGAAAGGGACGCCACCGCTTCCCGTTCAGACAACCCCGGGAAGAAGCCCATAAACTCATCACCGCCAATTCTTGACACCACATCACCGGCTCTGATGTTCAGTCTGACTATACCCGCAAATTCCACCAGCACCCTGTCACCCATGTCATGCCCGTAGAGATCGTTTACAAGCTTGAAATTATCGAGATCCAGGATCAGGAGAGCCCCTTCTGTATTCCTGCAAAGCGCTGCAACCTTTTCCGTGCCCGCAGTCTTGTTCATAAACCCCGTAAGCTTATCCAGGGTCGCCTCCTCGGTAAGGCTCTCTATGGTCTTGCTGTTTATTATGGTGTTGTTGATCCTCTTTATCAGAATATCTTCATCAAAGGGCTTATGGATAAAATCGGAAGCTCCCGCCTTTAACCCCCGGCGCTCGGTTTCCTGTGTCGCCTCACCGGTTAAAAAGATCACCGGGATCTGGGGTTTTCCCTGTTTCTCTTCCAGCTGCCTCAGTGCCCGGTATGTCTCAAATCCGTCCATTTCAGGCATCAGAATATCGAGAAGTATAAGATCCGGGGTACGGCTTTCAATGAACTCCAAAAGATACTCCCCGGAACAGAGGCAGCTTACCTTCATGCCCCTGGAGCGCAATATATTTTTTGCATTTGTAAGGCTTAATGGTTCATCATCGACCACAACTACCCAGTAACTCATTTATTATCTCCTGCTTCAGGTTTTATCCTGTGACAGAAGCCGCACCATCCCCTTGTAATCGTATTTTAACAGAGCATCATGCAGCTTTCCATACAATTCCGCATAACTATGCGGTATATTATAATTATCCATTTCTTCAAAAATACCGTCCAGCATCTCACAATCCATATCGAGAGCCCCGGCTTTTATCTCCTCAAATACACCCTCCATCATATCGTCGGGAGCATCCTCCTTACCCGGAGTCTTCGCAGCTCCGGAAATAACAACGGACAGGGGTTCCTTAAAGCCTAAATACTCATCGATAAACTGTTCATGATGGGCAAAAATATAATCATTGTCCCCTTCCTTACCGGCATTCTCAAGCTTCTGGGCCTCTTCGCCGAAGTCTACCGCTCCTATTATCCTTGCCGAGCTCTTCAGGGCATGCACCTTTATTGTATAGTTCTTAAAATCCTCATCTCCATAGAGCCTGTTTAACTCCTCCGCCTTTTCATCTATGGATCCGCGGAATATCTGCAAAAGCGAGAGATATGCTTCAGCGGTGCCGCTGTTCTTAAGTCCTACAAAGGCATCTATGGGACTGTCCAGAAGCTTTTCGAATATCTCAGACATAATGTCAGAATCCTTATTCTCTTCTTCTGCCGGACTCTCTTCACTGTCCTCCCCACGCCTTTTTGTCTTTTCCTCAGGCAGGAAATAAAGCATCATCTCCTCCAGAGTGTCCGGATCCACAGGCTTTGTAAGATAGTCGTCAAAGCCCGCTGAAAGATATGTTTCCCTTGCGCCTGAAATGGCATTGGCGGTAAGGCATACCGTGGGTGTGGTATTATTGGGATTGTCCGGATTCTCCCTTATTTCATGCAGTGCCTCTATCCCGTCCTTTTCAGGCATCATATGATCCATAAAGATCATGTCATACTTTGTACTCAGGGTTAAGTCAATTCCCTCGTCGGCGCTTCCTGCTGAATCCGCCATCACCTGTGTCCGCTTGATAAGGCTGATGAACACTTTAATGTTCATTTCATTATCATCCACCACCAGAACACGGGCATCGGGCGCTATAAACTTCTCATGGGATTTTTCCTTTTCCGCGTGCTCTGTTTTACGGGATGATTTATAATCACCCAGCACCTCCGGTGAAACCACTCCCTGCTTCAGGGCAAAGCCGAATTCCGACCCTTCTCCGTAAACGCTTTCCACCGTAAGAGTGCTTCCCATAAGCTCTAAAAGCCTCTTTGTAATGCTCATGCCAAGGCCTGTACCCTCAATGGAATTGTTTCTTCCGGTATCCAGCCGTTCAAATTCCAGAAACAGCTTGTCTCTGTCCTCATCCCTTATCCCGATCCCGGTATCCTTCACCGATACCTTTATGATCACGCTGTCCGGATCATTTTCTACCGTATCATAACCGATGGTGAATGTAACGCTGCCCTTCTCCGTATACTTGACCGCATTTGTAAGGAGATTGGTCATTATCTGTTTTATGCGCATCTCATCACCGTGAAGATGTTTCGGGATATTTCTGTCCGCATTGATCACGAACAAAAGCCTCTTATTCTCTGCCCGGGTCTCTATAAGATTTTCGATCTCCGTAAGCAGGGAGGAAAGATCATAATCCATGGGAACGATCTCCATTCTCCCGGCCTCTATCTTTGAAAAATCAAGAACATTGCTGATAAGCCCAAGAAGGTTTTTCCCGGCGGACTTCACATTTTCTGAATAGTTAAGGACAGTGGGATCGTCACTTTCCCTTAAGATCATCTCATTCATGCCCAGCATGGCATTTATGGGTGTCCTGATCTCATGGGACATATTTGAAAGAAACTCTGATTTTGCCTCGTTTGCAGCCATCGCCCTCGTTGACATATGGAGATAGCGGTTTGATCTGGTCATGATAATACCTATGACCACTACTATTGCCACGACTGCCGTGATCGTGATGAAAAGTATGGAGTTTAAGGATCCGAATACACTTGTTGCATCCTTAACCGATATACAGAGCCATCCGTTCCGTATATCCGCCACATATACTATGTAATTTGAGCCCTCAAAAACAAATTCAAAGGAATAGCTTCCGACCCTGTCCAGCTTTTTTGCGATCTCTGCTCCGAAGGTACCATCTTCCTCATAATAATTCTTTCCGATCTCATTCCTGTCCGAATGGGCGACCACCATCCCCTTGTCGTTTAACAGCATCTCCACGTCGGAATTACCGCTGAATACGGCGTCCTCCGTGAGCTTCTGTATCTGGTCTAAAGACACATCCACCGATATCACGCTGACACCGTCACACAGTGTCTTTCCAAGAGCCAGCATCACATTGCCCGACTGAACATCCACATAGGGGTCAAGAATAGTTATCTCCCCGGGGCTCTCCATGGGCTTCGTATACCAGGGGCGTGCCGTGGCCACATAGTCTGAAGGCGGCACCCAGTTGGTACCACTGAAAAACCTGCCGTTAATATAGCCGTAGAGCCCGGTCATATTCTCGATCACCGCACTTCTTACCGCCGTTGACTGCCCCACAAGGTAATCCTGTATCTCATCATCCGTACGGTGTTCCTTTATCATCCCGTCAAGGGCGTATGCCGCAAGCTTTATGGAATCTATATTCGTGGACAGATAATGGTCAATTTCCTCCGCCGACTCCTTGGCAATAAGCTCACCGCTCTTGATGATGCTATCCTTCTTCTCGCTGTAGAGCATGCTGTGATATAAAAGTATGATACCGCAAAAAAACACAATAACCAGTACAGCTACTACTGTGTTTCTTATGGTAAGCTTTATTTCATTGTTTCTGTTCTTGTTCATAGGCAAATACTAAAAACGCACAATAAATCATTATAGATTATACCTGTAAAAGCCGGCTTTTTTAGCCGTGTGTTTCAGAATGACACGCCTTTTTCCCCACAGGCATTGAATAATCGCGTAAAACTGTTATTCTCTATTATTATGACAAACCGTTTCGGAGAGACCTTAAGAAGTCTGAGAACAAAAAAGAATCTGTCACAGCAGCAGCTGGCCCAGCGTATGTATGTCAGCCGTTCCTGTATCGCAAACTGGGAAACCGGCCGGCGTGGCGTGTTCCGGATCTCATTCTTCTTACCCGTCTGGCACAGCTTTTGAATATAGAAGTATCCGAGCTCACCAATGCGGTGAACACTGATCTGGATTCTCCCGAAGTCATTATAGTAGATGATGAGGCCATACTGCTTTCCGGCGCCATACCCGTTCTTTCCGAGGCCATGCCCAGTGCTTCCATCACAGGCTTCCTGAAAGCCTCCGAGGCCATTGACTTTGCCCGGGAGAGTCGGCTTTCCATTGCATTTCTGGATATTGAGATAGGCAAGACCAATGGCATTGATCTCTGTAAAGTCCTTATGGAAATAAATCCCCTTACAAACGTGATCTTCCTTACAAGCTACCCTGATTATGCCGTCAGCGCCTGGAACACTTCCGCCAGCGGTTTTATCGTAAAACCCCTGAGCCTTGAAGATGTAAGGGAACAGCTTGGAAAGCTTCGTTTTCCGGTCAGGGGTCTTTTCAGCGACAGTTCTTCCCCGGAAGACAGACCGCAATCTTAAAGAAGCGGAGTGTCTTCCGGTATTTTTTTACGGCTCCTCAGCCGCAGCCTTTCTTATCACCAGAGGCCATACTGTAAGGGCAAATAAGCTCATCAATCCCATTGCCAGGAAATTTCCCCAATGCGATCCGAAGATCAGCACTATAGTTGCGGGTGCGAATAATCCTTTCCACGCAAACATCAATGCAGCGCCGATACAGGTCAGCATCGGAAGATTAACGGCTCCGGTACCAACAGGTATTTCGTAGCGGATATAATGACGGTCTATATAGCTGCCTATAAGGTATCCGAGAAATCCGCCGCATGCCTTAAATGTATCGTTCATCATCTTCCGGGGATCCACTAACAATACACCGTCCACATAATCCATGGGATAGGGCTTGACCTGGATATAAATAAGTGTGGCGACCATCACAATAAATCCGAGAACAGTAAGCTTATCCATAAGCTTCTCATCATCTCCCACCTTTTTCTCAACTATGCCTACAACGCACACCAGTAACAGGGAGGAAAAAAGGCCTACCACCACATCCTGGGGAGTATGCACTCCCAGATAATTCCTGGAAAAACATGTAAGTATCATAACTATACCGCAGACTACAGCCAGCCACCGGCGTTTATCCTTCTGCCAGGCAACGGTTGTGCCGTAGAGCATTCCTGCGTTTGTGGAGTGTCCGCTGGGAAAGGAATAACCCGTGGCCGCCACCTTGGAATCCCCTGCAGGCTCGATAAGGTCCGAACGGATCCATGGTCTGTAGGCACAGACCGTGAGCTTGATGATACCGTTCATCACCTCTCCGCACCAGTAGGTTGTAATGAAGCGGTAGCCCCATTTTTTATTGGCGCTCCAGTAAACAATGAATGGGAGAAATGGCATTATATCCACGCAGAATTTCGACAGTGCGTTGAAAAACTCGTCAAAAGCGCCTCCGGTGGCATTCCTGATCTCCTGAAGCCATAAAAGATACTGAATATCAAAACTCATTTTTATCTCTCCTTTTCTTTTTTATTTATTACCATTTTAAATATCCACAATGGTGATAACATCCGACAGGATATAGTGAAACAGGGGGTAAGAGGTATTTTCATTCTCTATATACCCCTTCTTAAGATCCCAGGTATCGGAAGGGTCATCGGGATCAACACCAATATAGTTCCCATGGTAAACAAAGCCCGTATCTCCCCGCTTAAACCGCTCTATGGCACTGTTCATGGCTTCCTCAGTTCCTGAAGGGATCACCAGCATATTGAGATCCACCATTTCGACCCAGCCCTTATCAAATCCCGCAGACACATCATGTCCATGGATATTTCCCGTAACAACAGATTCTATCTTTCTATTGGACATTACCGCCTCTGCTGCGTCAAGCACGTAGGTTTCCCAGCATATCCTGGCTGTGACCAGGGAAGAGCTTGGAGCCACCTCCGACATGCTCTGGTTAAATCCCACGAAATAGACTTCCTTTTCCTCTGACGCCTCCTCACAGGCGATCGCAGGGCCTATGGTATCGGTATGCTGTGAGATTACCACGCAGCCGTCCTCTATAAGCTTTGCCGCTGCGTTCTTTTCCAGGGCATAGCTGCTCCAGGTCTCTGTGTAGCAGACCCTCATTACAGCCGTAGATACCACGGAGCGTACCCCCAGCATAAAGGCGGTGTATCCGGAGATTACCTCAGAGGTGGGAAATGCCGCCACAAAACCCACTACAGCCTGGTCTTCCGAAATGGTTCCCTCCAGTATCATCTGCCGTATCTTCATTCCCGCCGCGATACCGCTTACATACCGTCCCTGATAGGCTTCACCCTTGAATGTGTGGTAGTTTTCCGGCACACTTACCCCGTTCATATCCATATAGGAGGTCTGGCAGAACTGGGTTCCCGGATATTCCGGGGCAAGCTGTTTTACCTTCTCGCTGTAGCCATTGAAAAAAATGATGTCACAGCCCGCTCCCGCAAGCTCCCTTAAGGGCTCCTCCATTTCATCATCAAGCACGTTGCTGCAGGTCAGTATTTCTGCCTTGTCAGCGTATTTCTTTTCCACCGCATCCTTTGCCAGGGAAAAGTTGTAGGTATAGGCTGTGCTCTCATCATTGTCATAAATAAAACCGACCTTTATCCTGTCCTTTTTCCCGGAGATGTTCAAAAGCCTGAAGGTGCCGTGAAAAATACCCAGAACAACAAGACAGGTAATTATAGTGGTGATATAAACCCTTTTCATTCTCCGGCTCCTTTCTCTTCCGTGGACTTATCCTTTTCTTCACTCTTCATTTCAGTTTCCTGGATCTTCTTATCCTCCTCTACCCGTCGGGCAAGCTCCGCCTGGGCTTCCTGATCCGCCTGATCTATTTCCGCACGCTTCTGGGCATAAATCTTATCAAGATCAATATCCTTCTTTTCAACAAGCCGCATAAATGCGTCCAGTACAAGGGGATCAAACTGGGTTCCCCTTCCCCGCTTCATCTCGTTCATTACATAATCGGTGTCCATGTGATTTCGGTAAACACGGTTACTGGTCATGGCATCGAAAGCGTCCGCCACTCCGATGATACGGGCATAAAGCGGTATCTCTTCACCCTTTAAGCCCTTGGGATAGCCCTTGCCGTCGTAACGTTCATGATGGTAAAGGGTTCCGTCCACCACATTCTCCACAAGGGTGAAATCCTTAAGTATCTCTGCGCCTCCTGTGACGTGGGATTTCATCTTGGCGTATTCCTCGTCTGTAAGGCGCCCCACCTTATTTAGCACGCTGTCAGGTATGCCGATCTTTCCTATGTCGTGCATCTGTGCCGCTTTTCTTAAGTTGGAGTAGGATTTTCTCTTCTGCCACCCCTTGAAGCAGTTCATTTCCTGTGCGATAAGCACCGAATACTCCGCCACCCTCATGGAATGCTGGTGGGTACGCACGTCCTTCGCATCCACTGCGTTTGCTATGGCCATGACGGTCTGGTTTGCCATATTCAGCTTTATCTGCTGCTGGTTTAACTGCCTCTGCACCACGAGCCAGGTAAACCAGATAAGGATGGTGGAAAGGATCAGCAGCATATATATGATAAATCCCGGCTGCTCATAAAGCTCACCCTCCTTCACCAGATCAAATTTTCGCTCCTCCAGCACCCGTTCCCCGGCGCTGTCAAAGATTGCCAGATGGAAGGTGTAGGATCCGGCGGGAAGATTGACATATATTATGTTGTTAAGATTATTCTGGGGTATGATGGTCCACTGTGTGTCATAGCCCTCCAGGTAATAGCCTGCATTGGGTTCCTGAATGGTATAATTCAGGATTTCCGGTCCCAGCTCCACACGGCTTACACCCTGACCCACAGTGATGGCTCCCATCCGGCTCATAGGCTGCAGCACACCGTCCAGACGCACCGTATTTAACTGCATCCGGTAAGAGCGGACATCACTGTCGTATTTCTCCACATCAATAATATATATCCCCGTATCGCAGGGCAGAAATAATTCATTTCTTCCATTGTAATAGTTCCAGGAATTGGCGGTAAGTGAGGTTCCAAGCCCCCTTCTTGCGTCCAGCAGCTCCCAGGCAATCTCTCCCCCTGCCACAAGCTCATCCCGTTCCACAACATAGATACCTGCGCTGGACATGACAAATAACGTATCCTCGTCCTTTACCCATATATCGTAGTTATTGAAATATGGGAATTTATCCAGTATCCGTATACTGCCCTCCGGTTCGAGATAGCACAGGCTGTTGCTGGTAACAATGAACACCCCCTCGGATTTCGGGTCCTTTATGGTCCGGAGTATTACGTTGCTGGTAAGCCCGTCATCCCTGGTCAGCATTTTCGTAACCTTACCGTCCTTAATAACAGCAATGCCATCGCCGTCCGTACCGGCGAGAATACTGCCGTCTTTTCTCTCCGTAATGGTAAGTATCATTGAGTTAATGGATCCCTCTTCATTTTTAATGGTCTGCTTTATCTCATGATCCCTGATAAAGCTTACCCCCGTATCCCCGGCTGCCAGAACGGTACCGTCCGAAAGCCCTGTAACTATCCTGGCCCTGTTCCCGAAGCTTCCGTTTTCCGCGTTGTAGCTCCAGCTCTCTCCTTCCGGTGAATATTCCATAAGTCCGTTTCCGTAGGTACATACAAAGAGATGGTCATTCTCATCCACGTACATACAGCGGATACGTATGCCCTCAAGCTCTTTTGTAAGCCCGTTTTCTACCTCTGTCCGGCAGGATCTGTCTACCACGTCCAGCCCCTTATCCGTACCGATGTAGTAGGAGTCACGCCAGAAAACTATGGAATTTACCACCTTTCTCTCCATCCCGATGGCGCCGTAAACATCCTTAAAAGGGGATTTAGCCAGCCTTAAAAGACCCAGCCTCGAGGAAGTGAACCAGAGATTTCCCTGATAGTCATAGAGCATGTTGTCAATGGAGTTATTGAAATCATTGGTGTTAAGCTGGTTGTACCCGCTTTTGTCCACATAGGACACTCCGCTGTCGGTGGAGATGAAAAGTGTCCCGTCGCTTAAATAGTTCAGGTTATTGATGCTTTTAACGTCCTCGCAGGTCTCTACCTTTAACAGCTTAAAATTTTCTCCGGAGATATCAAAGCAGTAAACATGATTTGTGGAGGTACCCACCATCAGGTTCCCGTCCGGTGCGAAAGCGCAGCAGTTATAGATCTCCTCTCCGTCAGGAAGACTGTCCGTGCACAGTATTTTTCCCTGACTCATAAGGAAAAGCCGTCCGTCAGCAGTTACCACCGCCACATGCCCCTTTTCGTCTGCTGTGATGCTGTCGGCGTAGTTTACCTCTTCCAGGGTATTTGCCGCCTTCAGGCCGTTATTCATCATCAGTATCTGCAGACTGTCGGTGGTACCCACATAATAATAGCCGTCTGTTGCACGGGTTATACATCTTACGGAATTAGACGGAAGACCGCTTGACTGGTCTAAAACGTTTACCACCTTTTCACGGATCACGATGGAAAGCCCGTTATCGTTTGTACCGATCCAAAGGCGTCCCTCCTCATCCACGTAGAGGCAGTTCACGTTTTTTACGGATTCATAATTATCAACCCAGCGGAACTCCCTCCCGTTATAGCGGTAAAGCCCGGCATAGGTTCCGATCCAGAGAACACCGTCATTGGTCTGGGCTATGTCATTTGCTTCCCCGCAGGGAAGACCGTTATTGCTGCTGTAAACACTCTGCACGTAGTCGTTATAATCCGTGTCCCCTGAATTATTGAGGATCTCCGCCCTTAAGGATGAGGTGAATCCTGCAGTCAGGCACAGGGCGATAAAAGCCCCCGCCATGCTCTCCTGCAGCACGCTCTTTTTATTTCTTTTGTTTGAACGCCGTATCCGGATAACGATATATACTGCGGTCATGGTCAGCACCTTGTCCGCAAATTCAATGGCCAGCTGCCCAAGAATGTCGCAGATGATGGCAGGCCATCCCTTACCCAGAAGATAATCAATGACCCCGTCGCCCCATTTATTCCCGGTGTAACCTGCGGAGAAAATAATATTGACCGGCACTGACACAACCAGGGCTGTAAGAACGGCAAGGGATGAAACCTTCATAAAGCCGTAGAACCGGTCGAACCAGTGCCTGCGGGCTGCTATTCCTATTATAACTCCAAGGGCGACACTCGTAATGGAGTAGACTGCTGAAAGAAAGTTGACCGCACCGTAGGCAAGATTGGCGGTAAGCCCTGTTACTGCTCCGCAAACCGGTCCCGCTATACAGGCGCAAAGCGCAGTTCCAAAGGAATCCGCCCAGAGGGGAAGCTCAAACAGGACTGACAGATACTTCCCGAAAAGGTTCAGGCAAATACATGTTGTAATGAACAGAACGATCTGCCAGGTTTTCCATTTTTTCATAGTGTTTCGTCCTTTAACATATTATCTGTTCAGAAACAGAAGGGTTCAAAACAGATACCCTTCTACTTTATTTCCCTGTCATGTACCGACTTTAACAGCTGATAGGTATCATGGTAATTCCGGTCCCTTCCCTCTGAGAGAAGGAATTCTATATCCGCTCTTACCTCTGCCTTTGACAGAAGCTCCGGAAGCCAGGGCGCATAACGGGTGCCGCTGCCCTCCACGATCTCACTGTAAAAATCATCAAATGTCTTGCCGCGGTTATAGCTTCTTCCTATGGTATCTGTTGCAGCATCCAGACAGTCAGCGCACTGGACCAGGTCTATCACTGTTTTTACCGGGCTCTTCCCTGTATCAAACTCCTCGGGATAGCCCCGGCTGTTATCATACCATTTGTGATGCCCGAGGGCCACCTCGGCATATTTTGCGGTGCTGGAAAATCTCCCAAGCATATCTGCTCCCATTCTGGGATGGGTCTTTATGAGGTCAAATTCCATATCCAGAAGCTTTCTGCCATAGACAAAAACCGTATCTATTATACAGAGCTTTCCCGCATCGTGACAGATGGCCGCATGCCAGGTGAAGTTCAATATCGCATCCCTCTTTTTCACCACATCCTCTGCAGTTTCCGAACCCTCAACACCAATAAGAAGCTCCGGCGACATATCAATGAGATGGCCGCAAAGACATACCGAAAACTGAGCCACCATCCTGGAATGGACATATGTCGGCGGATGCATGGCTGCCAGCATATCCAGCATAATATTTTCAAAATTTATTCCTCCGGGGATCTCAACAAAGTATCTCATGATATGCATGTTGAACTCCAGCATGAATGTCATGGCTCCGCTGTTTGGCATATGGAAGTTATAGGCGATGACATTGTTAAAAAGGAATGTGATAAGCGCCTTGTCCGATTCAGTATGGCGTTCCTTTTTAATAAGCCCCAGAAGCTCCACCGGAAACTGTATGTTTTCCGCTATCCCGCATATATCATAGAGATAGCTGTCACGGTCATGATAGAGCTCCATAAGACCTGACCAGTACTCATCCTTTGTTATCTTTTCAGCGTAATACCTGTTTTTCAGAAGATGGAATTTTATAAAGCTTTCCTTTTCCAGTTCCGAAAAATAGCCAGGATCAGTATGCCATAGTTCCCAGAGCTCCTCCGTGCGTTCACATATCTCCTGTAACTGTTCCCCATGGAACCCCTGGTAATTGCAAAAATCCGTGGTCTGCGCATAGTATCCAAGGATCCGGTAGCGGTAGTAACGCCAGTCAAAATCCGGCGTCAGATCAATATAAAAGGGATCATCAGCAATCTCAAGAGATTTCTTAAGAAGCCGCATGTTTTCCTTATTTCCCTCCGGATCCCCATTGATGTTTTCATAGAAAGACACCAGAAATCTGGCGTTGGTCAGGATAAGATCCCTGGCCTCCTCCGATTCTATCTTAGCAAAGTTTTCCTTTTTCCGGTATTCGATAAACTTCCGTCCCAATTCTATGCCCGCATTGCGGTAATGTGTATAGATCCCGGGATACAGGCTGAGACGGTAGGTCATGTTCATCATGGTATAACATACCGATATCTGCATATCCATTCTCCGGAGCCTCTGGAGCAGATCCTCTTTGGACATGGCATCCTTAAGAAGTCTCTCCGACAGAATGAAGGCTATGGGAAGATCCAGGTTTTCCGCGTTTCCCGCATCCAACAGTTTGTCTTCAAAGGAGCTGATCTCGTGCACTTCCTCTTCAGTCAGCTTCCTATCTTCCCTGAATATGGGAAACAGCTGTTCTTCCAAAAAGACCCGGTTTTCAGCCGCAAGACGTCCGATCCGCACAAAATTTTCCCTTAAGCGCCTGCTGTATGAATCCGCGCCGTCTATACCATCAAGAGAGGGCGAAGACAGTACGCGGATCTCATTAAGCCGTTCCACATATTTATCAAATATTGAAAATGCGTTCATTAGTTATTCCGGTCTCCTGTTTTTCTTTTCCGGTTAATTAATACTCTGTTCATCAGTCCACCATTTTTTCGTACAAACATTTACATTGTATGTATCTATTCAGAACCCTTTGGATTCTGAATAGATATGCGCATTCGGTCATTAGAGTTGCGCCTAAAGGCGCAAGGACCGAAAGGTGAAATGTCCGGCGGACATTTCACGGGCACGTATTGACGCGCCAAGCGCGTCAGTGCCCCGTACAAAATGCCAATTTATTGGGCTGCTGATGCGCTCAGCGCATCAAAGCGCAGCCGAAAGATGTCCACTGTACATCTTTCCACTTGCGGTGAACGCAAGTGACTGTTCTGACAGTTACCATTGTACCACATAAGGCCGAATTTTTGTGATTTCGTTTTTTTCTTGATTATTTTCTTTTTTTTCTATACAATAGCTGTTAATGGAAAGGAAAGCATTATCATGACTATAGAAGAAATAAAAACCGATGACGGTCTCACCCTGGCCGTAAACGGAAAGATAGACACGCGTACAAGTGACGAGTTTGCAAATGTCATCATCCACTCATTCCAGAAAACAAATGCTCTTACCGTAGACATGTCGGAGGTTACATATCTGTCCAGTGCCGGTTTAAGGGCCTTTATGCTGGGACAGAAGACCGCTTCAAGCAAAGGTGCCTCCTTTAAGCTTATCAATGTCCAGAATGAAGTAAAAGAAATTTTCCATCTCACCGGATTTGAAAAGATCTTAAATATCTCCTAATCCCGGTAAATCCCTGTTATCCGTTTTATGGGCCGTATAAAACGCCATCAGGTTTTCCTGATGGCGTCTCTTTGTGCGGAATAGCCTCACCCGGCCGCATTTGCGGCCATCATTCCAAACCCTTCAAGGGTTCATAATAATGCACAGCATTGTAAGGTCATCGTATTGGGGAGCGTCACCTGCGAATTCATCAACAGCCTCCTTAACCTTCTGCATTATGGCATCGGGAGCATCATCCTTTGAAACCGCTGACAGCACCTCTTCCAGTCTTTCCTCTCCGAACATTTTCTCATCTGTTGTATTGGCCTCGGGAACTCCGTCTGTATAGACAAACAGGGCATCTCCCCGGGAAAGGACATTGTGCTCATCATTGTATTCATTTTCCTTAACCAGACCCAGAGGTGCTCCGTGGTTTGTCTTTACCAGGCTGAAAGCACTGCCTCCTGAGCGTACACCGGGATTTTCATGGCCTGCGTTGGCCGAAACCAGCTCACCCGTGGATATGGTCAGAATGCCGTGCCATACCGTGACAAACATACAGCTGTCATTACCCTCACACAGCCAGTTATTCACGTCATGAAGGATCTCTGCGGGAGTTCCTCCCACTATTGTCCTGTTCTTCAGCATGGTTTTTGAAACCGCCATAAACAGCGCAGCGGGAACGCCTTTACCCGAAACATCCGCAATAGTCAGAGCCATATGATCATCATCGATCATATAACAGTCGTAAAAATCTCCTCCCACCTCTTTAGCGGGATATGTCGAGGCAGACACCACAAAGCCTGCTCCGGAGGGAAATACCTGTGGAAGCATCTGCATCTGTATGTTCGTGGCCACATTCAGCTCCGTTGCCACCTTTTCCCTCTCTCCTGCCAGCCTTTCCATTTCCCTGGTATAGCGGTCCATTTCCAGGGCCAGTGAAGTAAATTCGTCCGCAAATGCTCCTATCTCATTCTTGGAGTGGATAGTTGACAGCTTTCTTGTCAATTCATCCGTATCCTTGGTATTTGAGTACTCTGAAACACATTTTTTAACCATTTCCAGAGGCCTGGGCACAATAAAGTAAAGTCCCAGAAGGATCAGGAGAAGCACGAACATCATCATTACGATCACATCTTTTTTGATATGGTCTGTATAGACCATGTCCTCGTAGATCATCTCCGCTGAAAAAACCCCCAGCATCTCCACTTTTGAAGTTCCGGTATATCCGTCTACCGGCATGCTTTTGCCAAACAGCATCTGATTATCGGGAGTGGAAAAAGCCCATTTCCACACCTCCGCCTCTGAAGCTACTGTGGTATTCTCTATTACCTCCTGGATCTCATCAATGTTCTCTCTTTCACCAAACAGGACCCCGTCCTCTTCAGGAGTGTTGGAAAGAAGGACAAAAGGATCATCTCCCTCTTTTTCAGTCATCGCCATAAGTATTGCAATATCGTCATCATCATCCTGATAAAGCCTGTATATATCCTGTATTTCGTAATAACAATAAATTGCAAATCTCTCCTGTTGTTCCGGGGACAGTTTAGTTATATCCTCCTCCGTCACATCTTTGGGATATACCCTTGATAACTGCTTTAAGATATCGTCTATATCATCATCCGATTCCTTGCCGATCCCCTTTTTGATCAGGGTTTTCGAATTATCCCTCCAATAATCGATCAGCCAGTTCATGGTCTTGTACGCTTCAACAGTATCGCCAAGATTTTCCATATAAATCGAAAACAGGGCCATATTACTGGACAGTGCTGTGGAAAAGGAAGACATGGTGACCATATTGCCAACTGCGATAGTAACCAGTGTAAACAGTACGATGATTATAGCCCCGATCTGCAGCACTATCTTATGCCCGTTTTTACCGGAATGCCTGCTTTTTTTCGCTCCCGGCTCCCCGGTGTCCGTTATGGCTTCAGTGTTTTCCACGGTTCCCTTTGCTTCTGTATTTTCCACGGTTCCCTTTGCTTCTGTATTTTCCATTACTAAAACTCCTGTTTCTATAGATCATTGAATTTCATTAGAAATTCAATGATCGTACCTGGCACGTGTCTTGCTTTTTAAGACACGTGTCCCG
>CAMJPM010000004.1 GCA_946407725.1 uncultured Lachnospiraceae bacterium | reverse complement strand
CAGCCGAAAGATGTCCACTGGACATCTTTCCACTTGCGGTTCCGCAAGTGACTGTCCTGAATAGTTACCAGGATACATTCCTACTTATTATAATCTGTTTTAACGATACGTTCAACCTCGCAACGAAATCGGGCAGGGAAAGATCAACTGCACAATCGAGCAGGGGAAAATCGGCCCTGCTCGATTGACCGTTTGCCGCCAAATGTCCGCTCGTGCAAGCACGGCGGCCGCTTGGCGGCTTATCGCACAAAAGACCGTCATGGCCTTTTGGCTATGACGGTCTTGTCTCATTTGTTACTGTAATGCTGTATCATCCCCTGAGCCTCACTTTGAGCCCGTTTAAGTCCACATCAAAGACTTCGTTATTAAACCCGAGGAAAAAGCGTCCGTAAGGAGTGCCGGGACCGTTGCAGAGACGTCCTATCTCCCACCGGCTGAGATGGAAGAATTCAATGAGCATCCCGTCCTTTATCTGTATATTGTTAAGATAATAATTACCGTCACTTTCCTGTTTCAGGCTGCCCTCGGCACTCACCTTCTTTGCGATATGATTGAGATACTCGATCACACGGATCGTATAGGTCTCCATGGTAAGAAAAACCCTGCCTATGAATTCCTCGTCCGGATCATCCCCGTGGACCGGATAGTTTTCATTCATCCGCCTGATGGTGTTTTTTTCAACAAACCTCTCTGCTATGCTCATGGCATTGTGGAAGTTGTTTATAAGGTCACCATATTCCTTAAGCACCTTATTTTCGGGCTTACCAGAACCTCCCCCCACAGAGCGCTCATATTCTTTTCTGAGCTCATCCTTTTCTGCCTGGGTAAGTTGTGAATATATAAGCTGACATACCTCGTAGCTTTGCGCCAACTGTTTTACTGCAAAGAGCCAGAGTTCAAATTCCATATTTTCAGCTCTTCCTGTTCTCCTTATATGCCTTTGCGGCAGCTTCTACGCCTGCTTTAAGAGCTTCCAGTCCGGACTTTGCGATATCCACGGATGTATCTGCAAGATCCTTGGCTACCTCCTGAGCCTTTTCAGCGGCTTCCTTCAGCTTAGCCTTGGTCTCCTCATCCACGATTCCCTTCTTTTCGTTATCGTTAACGCTCTTTTCGGCTATGGCAGCCTGGGCTGCAGCAAGCCTTGCTACGGGAACACGGAAAGGTGAGCAGGATACATAGTCAAGTCCGATCTTATGGCAGAACTCAACAGATGAAGGATCTCCGCCGTGCTCTCCGCAGATACCTGCATGAAGAGCGGGATTTACGGGACGTCCCAGCTTCAGGCATATATCCATGAGCTTGCCCACACCTGTCTGATCAAGCTTTGCGAAGGGATCAGCTTCATAGATCTTTGTGTCATAGTAAGCATTTAAGAACTTGCCGGCATCATCTCTTGAGAAGCCGAAGGTCATCTGTGTAAGGTCATTTGTACCAAAGCAGAAGAAGTCAGCCTCTTTTGCGATCTCGTCAGCCGTAAGGGCAGCTCTGGGGATCTCTATCATGGTACCAACCTCATACCTGAGACTGGAGCCTGCGCTCTTTATTTCCTCGTCAGCGGTCTTTACAACCACATCCTTAACAAACTTGAATTCCTTTAAGTCTCCTACAAGGGGAACCATGATCTCGGGAACCAGCTTCCATGCGGGATGCTTCTTTGAAACAGCGATGGCAGCTCTGATGATGGCAGCAGTCTGCATTTCCGCGATCTCGGGATAGGTAACGGAGAGACGGCAGCCTCTGTGACCCATCATGGGATTGAATTCATGGAGACCCTGGATAATATCCTTTATCTGCTGAACAGTCTTGCCCTGGGCATTTGCCAGCTTCTCAATTTCTTCCTCTGTATTGGGAACGAACTCGTGAAGAGGGGGATCAAGGAATCTGATGGTAACCGGGTTACCGTCCATAGCCTCGAATATTCCCTCAAAGTCTCCCTGCTGATAAGGAAGGATCTTATCAAGGGCTTTCTTTCTCTCTTCCTTTGTATCGGAGCAGATCATCTCACGGAATGCGGCGATCCTCTCCTCATCAAAGAACATATGCTCTGTACGGCAGAGACCAATTCCCTCTGCTCCAAGCTCACGTGCCTTTTCAGCATCCGCAGGGGTATCTGCGTTTGTACGAACCTTTAATCTCCTGTACTTGTCGGCCCAGTCCATGATACGTCCGAACTCTCCGGCTATGGAAGCGTCTACCGTTTCGATCACTCCGTCATAGATATTACCTGTGGTACCGTCTATTGAGATAAAGTCTCCCTCGTGGAATTCCTTTCCGGCCAGGGTAAACTTCTTGTTCTCTTCATCCATTGCAATATCGCCGCATCCGGATACACAGCACTCTCCCATTCCGCGGGCCACAACTGCGGCATGGCTGGTCATTCCGCCACGGACAGTGAGAATTCCTTCTGCTGACTTCATTCCCGTGATATCCTCGGGGCTGGTCTCCAGACGTACAAGGATAACCTTTTCGCCCTTATCTGCCCATGCAACCGCATCATCAGCTGTAAATACGATCTTTCCGCAGGCAGCTCCGGGAGAAGCGCCAAGACCCTTTCCTATAGGTGTTGCAGCCTTAAGGGCAGCAGCATCAAACTGGGGATGTAAGAGGGTGTCCAGATTTCTGGGATCGATCATGGCAACAGCCTCTTCCTCTGTCTTATGTCCCTCATCCACCAGATCACAGGCGATCTTCAGGGCAGCCTGGGCTGTCCTCTTACCGTTACGGCACTGGAGCATATAGAGCTTCTTGTTCTCTACTGTGAACTCCATGTCCTGCATGTCATGATAGTGATTTTCAAGAGTGTCGCAGACCTCTATGAACTGCTTATATGCTTCAGGGAATTCCTGCTCCATCTGTGCTATGGGCATGGGTGTACGCACGCCTGCAACCACGTCTTCACCCTGGGCGTTCTTTAAGAACTCACCCATGAGCTTCTTTTCTCCTGTGGCGGGATCACGGGTAAAGGCCACGCCTGTTCCGGAATCGTTATTTAAGTTTCCGAATACCATAGGCATTACGTTTACTGCTGTTCCCCAGCTGTAAGGGATATCATTGTCACGGCGGTAAACATTTGCCCTCGGGTTATCCCATGAGCGGAACACTGCTTCTATGGCAAGCTTCAGCTGCTCTACAGGGTCTGAAGGAAAGTCTTTTCCCAGCTGGTTCTTGTATTCGGCCTTGAACTGCTCGGCAAGCTCCTTAAGGTCTGCAGCTGTAAGGTCTACGTCAAATTTAACGCCCTTTGTCTCTTTCATCTTGTCGATGAGCTGCTCGAAATACTTCTTGCCCACTTCCATAACCACATCAGAGAACATCTGGATGAAACGGCGGTATGAATCATATACAAAACGCTCAAACGCAGGATCGGGATTTCCCTTTATCATGGCCGCAACAACGTCATCATTAAGACCAAGATTGAGAATTGTATCCATCATACCCGGCATGGATGCCCGGGCACCGGAACGCACTGAAACCAGAAGGGGATTATCGAGATCGCCGAACTTCTTTCCGTTTTCCTTTTCCATCCAGGCAACGCCTTCCATAGCCTGGCTCATGATCTCGTCGTTGATCTTTCTGCCGTCCTCATAATACTGGGTGCAGGCCTCTGTAGTAATGGTGAAGCCCTGGGGTACCGGAAGACCTATCTCGGTCATTTCCGCAAGGTTTGCGCCCTTGCCTCCCAGCAGATTTCTCATGGACATGTTACCCTCTTTGAAGGTGTAGACCCATTTGTTTGCCATTTGTTTTCCTCCATATCCGTAATCTTATTGTTTAGCTGCTGACGGTCAGATCCCTGTCTTACTCCCCGCACAGCTTATTACAGGCGGTGCCTTTTTTGACCGCCGTTGTTATTGTATCACAATACTAAACCACACTCAAACAAAACTTTTATTCATCTTTCATAACTTTTACTAAACTTTCACTCCGCCAGCAGGTCCGTATATATCCCGTGAACCCCACGTTTTTTAAGCTCATCTTCCTCTGCTCCATCATTTACGGTGTTATAGTAGATCCACATCCCGTTTTTCTTTAGATAGCTGTTCCACTCCTCACTTTCCTTGTTGTGATCCACCGTGATCACCTTTATACCCTTTTCTTTTGCGTATCCCGCCACATACTCCGGGAATTTCTCCGCCTTTGTCTTATAGCAGGAATAGAGGCAGGATTTAAAGGGATAGATCTCCATCAGCATATCAAGAGTTGAGTCATTATAGAGCTGGGGGATAATGCGGTCTAAAACCTCAGGGTCCGCCGAAAGGGCATTTTCATATAGATCACTGTAGATCTCTTCGATGCTTTCCGGCTCTGTCCTTTTCATATCCAGCACAATATACGAATCGGGATATTCCTTCATGAGTTCTAAAAGATCTTTTACATTCAAAGGTGTAAACCTTCCCTGTATCCCGTACTCTTTTAATTCCTCCCATGTCATTTCAGCCGTGGATGACTGGGCTCCCCTTTCCTCATAAAGCTCTTCTCCCAGGACATCGTCCCACCGGTGGCCGCACATCAGGACATCATCAGCAGTATACATGAGATCAGCCTCAAAGATCCGGAAACCCTTATTGTAATTATGGATAAAAGCCTCCTTTGAATTGGTCATCAGTGTACCATCCGGTGCAGCACCCAATGCATGGGCGATGTTTCCCTGTTTTATCCAGTCATAGGAAAAATCATATTTTTTCTTTTCGTAGGTATCGTCATCAAACATCTTATAGTACTGGAGCTTCCTGTATTCCTGCAGGCTGTCCCCCCAGTCCTCCTTCATGACACTGTTCCCGTCTGAATCCACATACCGTATGGCGGATATCACCGGATATTTTCCGGAATATTCATCAAGGAAACACCTGTATTCCGAAAGTCTGATGCCGGCCTGCTTTAATACCATATTTCCGAGATAATTAAGGCTGGTCTCAACCCCTGACGCTTCATCTATATCAAAATTTGCCCATATCACAAAGGGAACCCTGAAAAGATGCGCATATTTTTCTCCTGAAATACTTTCCCTGTCCACCCCGTTCTGATTCCACATAAGGTCAAACACAGCGGGATCGGGCTGGTGGTCCCCGAAAAAGACTATGATGGTTTTTCTTTCGGAATCCCTGTATCTGTCTATAAGCTTCTCAAATGCACTGTCCGTGTATTTCATAAGGGACAGATATGTATCCATCTGTTTCTCCCCGGCGCTTTTTTCACCGTCACATTCCACGGAAACACTCTGGTCCATATCACTTTGATCCCCTTTGTAGCCTGAATGGTTCTGCATTGTCACATTAAAGGAAAATACCGGATCGTCATCTCCAAGTTCAAGAACCCTGTCCCCCACTATATCAAAGCAGGATTCATCCGAAACGTATCTTCTCACCCTTTCCGGGTTCTTCTGATCAAAATAGTCATCAAAGAGTAATTCATCAAAGCCGAGCAGCTTCCATACTCTCGGGCGGTCCCAGCCGCTTGCCCTGTAGGGATGGGAAGCAAGGGTGCTGTAACCAAATCTCTTCAGATATGCCGGCAGTGATTCCATGTTTCTTAAAACATATTGCTGAAAAGCTATGCTGCCCTCAGGGAGAAATCCCATGGTGTTTCCTGTCAGAAACTCAAATTCCGAATTCGGAGTATTTCCGCCGTTTACAGATACATTTACATATCCCGTAACGGTGTTTTCCGCACCCTTTTCCAGGGAGTGGATGAAGGGCATGTAATCGATATTGGTGGAAAAATCCCCGTCTACAGCGGGATCCGAAAAAGCCTCATCCATAAACACCAGAATATCGGGGTATTCATCGGTTTTACTCTTCTCCGGGGAATAGGAGCTTAAGACCTCCTTTGCCTCCTTATCGCTGTATCCCTCAGGCTTTTCAACCTTCAGGTACTTCATCTGATACATAAAGGTCACCGGCACCCCGTTATTCCTTATCATCCCCTTGGAATCAAACTGGGTGGTATAGATTCCAAGTCCATCTATGACCCTGTCCTGCCGGAGCGCAAAGGATAAAACAAATATCAGCAGTAATGACGAAAGGGCTCCAATAACGCACACAGGAACCTTTTTCTTTTCATGACCCTCCTCACTCTTAAGAAATCCCGCAAGAAGAAAGAGTATCACTGCGGCGCAGGTGGAAATGATTATATTCCTGCCGGGAGAATAATCGAAATTATCCGCCACATTTAAGGCTGTTCTGAGGGAAAAGAGATCCCAGGGCCGTATATAAGTCCCCCTGAATCTGTAGACGTAGGCATTAACAACCCCGATAAGCCAGAAGAACACCACCGAAATTCTTGACGACACCTTTGCGCTTCCCGTGATAAAGCAGAGAAGCAGGGTTAAAAGCTCCCCGAAGATCACATTAACCACCACAAGAAGGGGAGAGAGCTTGTCAAAGTCATCCGTCATCGCATACTGGCAGACAAAAAACTCCAGAACGGGCAACAGGAAAAAAAGTGCCGTCTTTACATATTTATTTTCAAAAAAATTCTTTATAGCCATGACCTACCTGCAGTATTCCCTGACCCTGTCTTCGATAAAGCCGTTTCTCTCCCGGATAAAGTCAAGTATACTCTGAGTTTCCTTTTCAAAAAAATCATCATCAAATCCGCTGTCAGACTTAAAATACCGTTTATAGTTCCGGGACACCGGCGCCTTCAGGATATGTCTGATATTTTCATAGGTTTCCCCTGCTTCGCCGGAAAGGAAGACATTTTCTGACACCCTCTTAAACACCCGGTAAAAATCTTTTCTGAACTCATCGTTTTTCATCAGGGAAATAAAAAGCCCGTCCGGCCCGAAGTACTTTGTTCCGTTAAAAAGTACATCCATCATGTCGGTATCGATCTTTTCATATTTAAGGGTATTATTGTTGTCAAAATTTACAAACCTCCACTTACAGTCCCCGTAAGGCCCCTCTTCCCTGTCACGGCAGCGCCAGATGCCGTAATTCATGTGGGGCCAGTCAATGCCGTAGTCGGAATATACCCTCAGGGAATAATACTCCATCAGGCTTGTAATATCCACCTCTTCACAGAATTTTCCGTATTCCCCGGGATCTGAAAAGTCCTTATCCTCATACAGGGACAGAAAGACATAGTAGTAATGAATATCATCTTTCCTGCCCGCTGCCACGTTCCCCTCTTTTATAAATATTACATTATCCCTGTCCACGCCGTATTCGGAGGCAAAGTAATCCTCATCAAGCCTCTCGCTGATTATATAAGTACCCCAGAATTCACCGTTTAAGAAGAGAAAGACCGGATCAAAAAATCCTGCGGAAGCGACCTCAAGGCCGCAGTCCCTTATCCTTCCGGAGATGAAAAGATCCTTTGACAGCGTATAAAAATCGTTTCCTCCGGATGAGAGGCATATCTTTTTCCTGTTTTCCGCCCCGTCAAAAAAAGAGATATCAAAGCTGTCCTTTCCACTGTAAGCATTTCTCGCATATATATTAAAGCTCTTTCCGGGATATTGCCTTGATGCGTTGCCCTTTATCCTGATGCCCGCTTTCTGCTGCTCAGGTTTTCCCGGATCCTCAGGGTAAAAAAGAGTAATATCAGCCTCCCTCTCCCACTTAGGCCCGTGCTGCATATAATTTCCGTCAGAGCCTCTGTTATAGCCTATATCCCCTATCTTGACCGAACCGTCAAGAGGCAGGGAGGGATCTTTTTTTATAAGCTCCGACGCCTCCTCACTTTCATTGTAACGCTCATGAAGATCTTCAAGTCCGATATCCCCCAGTACATATATGCCTTTTTCACTCCCGAAAAACCCGTCGGGGTCGGAGACCAGGGAAAGGATCTTTATACCGTCATACCCGGGCTTTTTATTAAATCCAACAAAATAAGACTTTGTTACGGTGTCGCTCACTTCACCGTTTCTGCCGTAAACCTTTGCCCTTACCACGTTGCACTTGTCGGTTTTTTCGGTAGGGATATGAAAGCCGAACCTTTCATAATAATCATAGAGATATACCGACGCATTCCTGCTGACGGACCATTTATCGTTGTTATCCGACGGGTCCGTAAGCTGTATCGGGGAAGTATAAATGAAAGATCCTTCACCGGGCTCGCTTCCATCCAGAGTGTATCTTATTTCACCTCCTTCGGGAGACGTGAGTGAAAGCATGAAGGGCTCGTCATAAAACCCGCTCTCCGCCGAAAATTCAGGACTTTTAAGGGAGGGGAAACTAACCTCCTTTGCGCCTGAATTTGAAAAGAGGGGACTTGGTGTAAGTCTTTTAAGCTGTTTCCCGCCGTCATTCACCCGTCCGTAAACCGTATTATATTTAAGGGTGGGAACCTCCATGCTGTCAATGATATTATCCCCGGGATCCGAAAGGATGAGCCTTGCCCCCTTTGAGGAAAGGGATATTTTATTTCCTTCATCATCCTTATCTATGACCACAAAGCCCCGGGCCGGAACAATAATCTCCGGAAACAAAAAGACCTCCCCCTTATTCTTTCCTGTGGACAGCTTCCATCCCTTAAGGTCGGTCTCTCTCTCCCCTCCGTTAAATATCTCAATGTAATCGGGACTTTCTCCATCCTCATTTATGTAAGCGCCAATATTTGAGGAGCATACCTCATTTATGTATATCTCTTTTCCGCTTCTTCCCTTCTCCTTATATAAGCACAAAAAAAGACATGCCAGTAAAAAGATTACTGGCATCATAACGGAAATACAGAGGATCTTTTTTCTGTTAATATGTCTCATATTTTGTGCTTAAAAACTGTATCTGCCCAGAACTACAGGTTTTCCCTGTACCAGTCAATGGCTTCCTTAATGCCCCTCTTAAAATCATACTGGGGATCATAGCCGAGATATTCCCTGGCCTTGCTGATATCCGCATTGGAGTGCTTGATATCTCCGGGTCTGTCAGGCCCGAAAACAGGTTCAATATCCTTTCCCAGGGCTTCCAGAAGAAGGTTATAGATATCAATAAGATACTCTCTTCCTCCGTATGCCACGTTATAAACTTCTCCCGCCGCTTCGCTGCTGCCGCTGCATGCCTTGATATTGGCCTCTATAACATTTTCAATATAGGTGAAATCCCGGCTCTGTTTACCGTCTCCGTTTATCACAGGCCTCTCATTATTGATGAGCTGCTTTATAAACTTCGGTATAACCGCCGCATAGGCTCCGTTTGGATCCTGTCTCCTGCCGAAGACATTAAAATATCTGAGGCCGTATGTCTCAAGACCGTAAAGCTTGTGGTAGAGCTTTCCGTACTCCTCATCCGCCCTTTTTGTAAGGGCATAGGGAGAGAGAAGATTTCCCTCCTGTCCCTCTTTCTTGGGAAGCACCGGATGGTCCCCGTATACCGAGGAGCTGGATGCATAGACAAATTTCTTTACCTTATTCTGCCTTGCGGCCTCCATCATGTTCACGGTTCCGCGGATATTGTTCTCCTCATAAAAAAGGGGCATTTCAATGCTTCTGGGGACAGAGCCCCAGGCGGCCTCATGCATCACATAGGAAACCCCCTCACAGGCCTTCATGCAGGTATTGAGGTCCTTTACATCTCCCTTAATGAAGCTGTAACCCGGACGGTCCTTAAAAAGCTCCACATTTTCCTGCTTTCCCTGGGAAAGGTCGTCAAGACATCTCACAGAGTAGCCCATGTCCAGCAGGGCTTCGCAGAGATTTGAGCCGATGAAGCCCGCACCTCCGGTCACCAGAAACAGCGCATCCTTTTCAAATACTATATCCTTGTAATCCATCAATAAACGATCCTTTTCTGTACAGGCACCTCAACCTTTGAGAGGATATCCGCAATCTTTTCCCCCGCATGTCCGTCGCCGTATATAGGCTCTGAAGAATAGGGTCCGTGTTCTATCTGCTTCTTTACAGCCGCATAGATCTCATCCTCATTGACTGCAGCGTCGATCACGTTCCCCCCTCTTTCACGCCCGTTCTGTCTTGTTCCTATATTTACACATGGGGTTCCGATATATGCCCCCTCCCTTATGCCGCTGGAGGAATTGCCCACAAGGCAGGCTGTGTTTTTCATGAGCCTGGTATAAATATCTGTGGGCAGATTCTTAAATGCATGGATCTTCGCTTCCGGGAACAGCTCCCTGTAGCGCCTTATACCGGTTGAAAGCCCTTCGGTTCCCGCATCGGCATTGGGCCAGAGTATCATGATATTAAGGCCGGTCTTCACACATGCGTTTATTGTTCTTGTCACCTGTTCCTTTGCCTCGGTATATTCCGTTGTAACCGGATGCTGTGATATGAGCAGGAATGGCTCATTAAGATCAAATTTCGGTCCAACTCCACCGAAGGCTTCATACATATCAAGGGGCATTGAGGAATCCCTGTCCAGGAGCTCCTTTACGTGATCCACTCTGGGACAGCCCACCACAAACACGTCCTCCGGCCTCTCTCCCAGCTTTAATATCCGCTCTCCCGCTTCTTTATTTGCGGGAAAATGCACATGGGCAAACTTGGTTATGGCATGGCGGATACTCTCATCAATGGTGCCTGTAACCTCTCCTCCCATGGTATGGGCGACCCTGATATTCATGTAGGCCGCCGCAATGGTGGCAGCCATGACCTCATATCTGTCCCCGACAACCACGAGAAAATCAGGATTGAGATGCTCAAGGGCATCAGCGATACCCAGCATTCCCAGTCCCGCAGTTTTCACCATGGATATGGGCTTATCCCCGGCCACCAGCATATGCACTTTTTCGTCGGCAGAAAAGCCGTCTGAAATAATTATACTTTCCAGATCTCCGTAATTATCGGAGAGGGCCTGCCCCGCCAGTATGACCTGAAGCTCAAGGTCAGGATGGTTTTTAATGGCTCTCATGGCAGATTTTATTGAACTGTAATTGGCTCTTCCGCCAAGAAACACACAGATTTTTCTCATATATTTTGTCCTTTATCCAAAATGCACAGATTTTTGTCCGCCCTCACACAGCTATTTCTTCGGGCTGTTCTGAAGAGTTACATTCCTTCCACATCATCGAAACTGATTATATCATCAAAATGCAAATCCCGCTTTACCTTTTTCCCGATTATGTCCTTATAGTATTTAGTGGGAATTCCGGTTCCCGGCTTCTTGTATCCTATCATATCTTCACTTATGGGTGTACCTGCCGGAATATCCTTTACTGCAACGATGCTCTTCTGAAAAATCACCTTCATATCGCCAAAATCCGACGCATCACTCTTATCAACCGGGTTATTAAGGGCGATTTCCAGATTCTTTACGGATGAGCATAGCATGCTCATTTCATCCGGCTCCATGGACATCTTTGCGTCAGGGCCGTACATCTTCTTACTTAAGGTGAAATGCTTTTCAATGAGATGCGCCCCCTTCTGGAATGCCGCTATGGCAGCCCACTCACCGCTGCTGTGGTCGGAAAAACCCAGAGGTACTCCCGGATATCTCTCCTTAAAAAGATCAATGATATTTAATCCCACATGCTTAGGATCGCAGGGATACTCCGAGGTACACTGCATAAGTGATATGTTGCAGCCCCTATTTAAGAAGATATCCATACACTGATCCAGTTCCTCCAGGGAACTCATGCCGGATGAAACAATGACAGGTACCTGAAGGGAAGCAAGATGCATTAGATATGGGATATTTGTGATCTCACCGCTTGGCACCTTAAAGCAGTCAATTCCCAGCTCCATCAGGAAATCTATGGCCTCTATGGAGAATGGTGAGGAAATGAATTCCACCTTATTTTCCCTTGCACATATTTTTAATTCCTTCCAGGTCTCCATATCAAAGGCAGTGCGCTTAAAATAGTCATAGCGGTTTTCCCCTTTAAAATACGGGGGTTCGGGAGCATTCCTTATGGTCTCCGCCTCAGAGATATGGGTCTGCATCTTCACCGCATCCACTCCGCATTCCGCCGCCGCCTTTATCATGGCCTTTGCCTGGCCTGAGGATCCGTCATGGGTCATTCCCAGTTCTGCTATGATCTTTCTCTTATTAAAATCCATGATCACCTCACCTCATTTCTCCAAACTTTCCAAAGTCTGTTTCTCTTCGTAATTATTCAGCCCCCACACCGCACCTTCGCAAAAAATGATTTTTGATTAAAAACAATCAAAGAAATAATTATTTGCTCGGTGTGGGGACTTATCCCACATCTTTGATGTGGGATAAGTCCCCGGCGAGGGGGCGGTAACCAATCGTTACCGCCCTGTGATATAACCATATTTCCAGACGAAAACAAGTTTTCGCTGAAAAATATGGTCATATCACAGGGGGTTCTGAATAGTTACTATTCATCAAACATCTTATAGTATTCCAGGCAGTTATACTCATGGAGATCATCCCCCACATCCTTAGGCAGAAGATCATTCCCCTCACTGTCAATGATATGATGGGCTGTTATCACCGGATACTTTAAGGAATACCCGTCGGTTTTCATCCTGTAGGCATCAAGTGGTATTCCGGCGGCCTTCAGGGCAATATTCATAAGATAATTAAGGCTGGTCTCCACACCGGTCTTCTCTTCTATATCAAAATTCGCCCAGATGGCAAAAGGAACGATATAGGTATTCCACAACTGTTCCTCAGTAAGGGAATTATAATCCATTCCATTTAATTCATAAATATCCTGCATTATCTCGTCATCAGTCTGATGATCCCCGAAAAATACGATCATCGTCTTCCTGTCAGTCTTCTTATACCTTTCAATAAGCTTTTCTAAGGCCTCATCACTTGTCTTTATAAGTGAGAGATACCGGCTTATCTTCTCTGCTGAATCTGAAGAGGCGGGATCCGTGCCCTTCACATATACGGAAAGAGGCAGGTTATCAAAATCCTTTCCGTATCCGGAGTGATTCTGCATTGTAACATTAAAGGAAAAGACCGGTGCCTCCATATTCAGAACATCATCAGCGGTCTGCTGCATAAATCCCTCATCCGAAACATAATTCCGCACTTTTTTCAGATCCAGGGGCTCAAAATACGAATTAAAATGATACTCCATGAATCCCAGATTAGGATAGGCTGTGTTTCTGCTCCAGTTGGCGGAATGGAAGGGATGGGCGCCAAGGCTCCTGTAGCCAAGTCTTTCAAGGTGTCTTACCACAGAATCAATAGGTTTTTTAACGTACTGCTGATACGGCGAGCTGCCCTTTGGAAGAAAGGCCATTGAATGGGAAGTCAGGAATTCAAATTCAGAATTTGCCGTGCCGCCGCCCTTAACGGACACATGGGCATGTCCCGAGATCGTATCCTCCTTGCCCTCCAAAAGAGAATGCATAAAAGGCATATAATCAATATTTGTTTCAAAAGGGGCGAGCACAGCCGGATCCGAAAAGGTCTCAT
Source organism: uncultured Lachnospiraceae bacterium (assembly GCA_946407725.1). Taxonomy (GTDB): domain Bacteria; phylum Bacillota; class Clostridia; order Lachnospirales; family Lachnospiraceae; genus NK4A144. Next base: position 59,401 of record CAMJPM010000004.1, on the reverse strand, counting down.
CCATAAATACAAGGATATCCGGCAATTCCTCCGGAACCGCCCCGTAATCAACAGCCTGCTCATCCAGGATCCTCTTTGCCTCCGAAGCGGAATACCCTTCAGGCTTTTTCACAAGCAGATATTTGGTTTCAAAAATAAACCCGCCGACAATACCGTTTTCTATCGGATTAAGCTTGATTCCGAATTCCGAATCCTCCACGTCAAGAAATGCGATCCCCACAGGATGCTGTATGAACGCAGCAAGGGAAAAAATAAGCAAAAGGGATAACAGACCAACGGCCGCCCTGGATTTTATACTTTTTATAACAATTTTTGCATCCGGTTTCTGTACAAATATCAATATGAGTATCATCACGGCGGAAATAATGCTGCGCCGCATTCCGTCAGAGATCACATAGTCATAATTGCCTGCAACAGAAAAAGCGGTTTTGAAGGAAAGAAGGTCCCAGGGCATTATGAAATCCCCCCTGAACTGCCTCACATAAGCATCGGCTATGGAAAATACCGTCAGGGACACACATTCTATACATAATACCGCTACACTATTCCCGATCACAGAGAGAAAGAGAAAGGAAAAAAATTCCAGAAAAAGGATATTCACTATATGAAGCCCGGCCGGCATCTCCGAGAAGCTCTCCCCCAGGCTGAACTGCGCCCCGTAAAAGATCAATACGGGTATCAGTATGAAATATAACAGTTTTTTGATCTCAGTTTTGTTTTCCATATCATTTTCCATAACCTTATCTCCGGCAATCATTCCGAGAGCCATGCCATGTATAGTTCGCTTCAGTCATAAAGAAAATCCGTATATATGCCATGGACTCCCGAAGACAGGAGACGGTCCCTCCTGCCCTCTGAATTTATTGTATGGACATATACCATCACCCCGTATTTTCCTGCGGTTTTGTCAATAAGGGGATTTTCCTTTTCATCCTCCATGGTGCATACCCTGATATCCCTTTCCGCGCAGAATTTAAAGATCTCTTCGGGATCCATGGTGTCATCATCCAGCTTATACCAAGTGAAAATAACGGATTTCCAGTCATAAAGCTCCTGTATCCAGTCATACATTGACTCATTATAAATCTGCGGCACCATTCTGTTAAGTATTTCCGGATCTTTTCCCCCGGCAAGCTTTATGAGGTCACTGTATTCCTTCTTAACCATTGCCTCATCATCATACTTCCCGTCAAGGATCAGATACATATCCTTATGATCCGCCATAAAAGAAAATAATTCCTCAAGGGTCATGGTGGTGTATTCACCATATACCTTAAGGGAACGGAATTCAGAAAGGGACAGGGGCATTTCCTCTTCCTCCGTCTCAATGCTAAAAAGCTCCTTCAATGTTTTCTTCTTAAAGTTATGGATGAGTACCAGTTCACCGTCAGATGAATATTCAAAGTCTGTCTCAATATTCCTGTATCCCTTTTCATATGACCTTTCCAGGGCTTCCCGGCTGTTGGTATATGCCCTGTCGTCTATCCCGCCCAGAGCGTGGCATATGTAGATCGAATTCTCTGTCCAGGAATAATCCCTGCTCCCTCTTCGGAAAACGCCCTTGCCACTGAAAGCATGCACTGCGAGCCATATTATTCCTGAAAGAACCAGTATCCAGAAAAGCACGGCGGATATCCGGACAAAAATATCAAAGCCTTTACATTTATCTTTAATAATAGGAGTCATTGTCATCAAATATCTCGTAATATTCCATTTTGTTATATTCCTGCAGCTCCTGCGCTGATCTGTCCATCGGATACGCATTCCCTTCGCTGTCCACATATCTTTCATATGTGATGACGGGGTACTCCCTGCTGAAATCGTCAATAAAGGTCCTGTAACGCGTAAGAGGTATCCCGGCGGTCTTCAGCATAAGATTTCCCAGATAGTTCGCGGATGTCTCCACATCAGTTTTTTCCTCTATATCGTAATTCGCCCAGATCACAAAGGGCACACGGAACCTCTTCATATCCTCTTCCCAGGAAAGATTTTCCGCATCCATTCCGTTAAGGGCATAAATCTCACTTAATACGGAAGCAGAAGGCTGATGGTCTCCAAACAGTACCACCAGTGTCTTCCTGTCAGATTTACTAAGGCTTTCCAGAAGATACTTAAATGCGTCATCCGTATAATGCATTAGGGAAAGATAGTTTTCAAGCCTTTTAACTTCCTTCCTTTCATGGTCGCCTACCCCTTCAAGGGTAACGGAGCGCTCAAAATTATCAGGATCCCCTCCGTATCCCGAATGGTTCTGCATGGTAACATTAAAGATAAAAAGCGGCTTATCCGCATCCTTTCTGTTATCAAGCTCACCTATTATCCTTTCAAAATGAGATTTATCAGAAATATAGTCCCTGACAAGCTCAGGATCATATTCCTTAAAGTAATCCTTGAACCTCACTGTGGAAAAGCCCAGATTAGGCCAGGCTGTTATCCTGTCCCAGCCATCGGCATCAAAGGGATGCATCGCGATCGTATCATATCCCAGAGACTGCATATACCACCCCAGGCCATCCTTCGGGTTTTTAAGATAGGTCTGGAAGGGTATTGCTTCAAAGGTCAGGAAGCCGATGGTATTTCCTGTCAGGAACTCAAATTCCGTATTGGGTGTCTTCCCCCCGTTCACCGATACATTTAAGATTCCCGTAACAGTATTGTCCCCGGGTTTCCCGAGGGAGCGGATAAAAGGAATATAATCCATATTTGTTTCAAAATCCACATTCAGCTTCGGATCAGAAAAAGCCTCATCCATTATGACAACGATATCCGGCAGGTCTTCAGGCACCTCTCCCTCTACCGTAATGCCATCCAGTATTTCCTTCTCGGCTTCGGCGCTGTAGCCCTTTGGTTTACTTTCACGAAGGTACTTCATCTTAAACGCAAAACCGGCGAAAATACCGTTTTTCTCAGCCACATTATTGACATTCATAAGGGAATCATGCATACCCACCGCTTTAGATACCGTATCATTCTGGATAAGCTTTACATACGAAAAAAGAAGCACGGCAGAAAGAATGACGCCAAGAACCCTTTTCACGGGACTGTCCAGAAATACCTTTACCTCTAAATCACAGAAACGGTATACAAGGACAGCCATTAAAATAAAAAGAAGGGTGACGATAACGACTCTTGCCGTAGGCGCGTAATTAAAGTTCCCGGCAACATTTGCGGCGGTCTTTAACGCTGTCAGATCCGGAGGCGTGATATATGTACCCCTGAATTCGTATACATAGGCATTTGCCGTACCGAAAAGCCAGGAAATAAACATTTCTAAAAGAAGAGCATATTTCCCCTTTCCGAAAACCAAAAGCAGAAAGAAAGCCCCCAAAAGGAAAAGTATCCAGTTGACGATCTGCAGGGATGCGCTGATCATCCCGAATACTCTGCCGATAAGGTTCTGGGTGAGATAAAAGGTCAGCACCGGACACAAAATAAATATCATCAGGCTGATATTCTTTTTATTATTGACAACAGTTTCCACCTTGCCTTTAATCCTTTCATTCATACTGTCTTCCATCCTGTCTCAGTTAAGCCTGTTTTTGTAGTTTAACAGACAACTTGCAACGAACAGATCGAATTCCGTATCAATGTCCACAGAATCCTCTTCCTTCATAAGATAGGGGATACATCTTGTTCCGTAAAAGCTGCCTTTTTCCAAAAACACCCGGGAATAAACCGCATAGATCGCAGCTCCGTTCCTCGCATAAAAATGGGGAAGGGACTGCCTGTTCACGTAGCTTTCCCCGTTCTCATAATAGAATTGCAGGGCGCCGCTTTCATCCAGCTCCATGATCTTCATGGGAAGGTATTCATGGGGAATGTCCTTTACACTTACCAGCGCATCCGCCTTTTCATCCTCAATAAGAAGGGATAAGGCCTCATCAATATGCGCAGCGGTCCTCAAGGGAGATGTGGGCTGCAGCAGTATAAAAATATCCGGATCATACCCCTCCTTAGAAAGCTCCCCTAAATGATAGGCAATGGCATCCTTCATGAGAGCAGTGTCACTGGCCAGGCTGTCCGGCCTCATGGCAACCTCAATGCCATTCTCCCTGCCATAATCAGCAAATTCCTTATCATCTGTAGAAAGTATTATCCTGTTGATAAGCCGGCTTTCCTTTGCCGCATCAAAGGTATATTTCAAAAGCGGCTGACCGTTAAGATCCGCCATATTCTTTCTGTGAATTCCCTTTGATCCGCCTCTTGCCGGAATAAAAGCCAGTATATTCATCAGTATACGATCCTCTTCTGAACGGGAACCTCCACTTTGGAGAGGATATCCGCTATCCTCTCACCAGCATGACCGTCACCGTAAATCGGTTCTGTCTCATATGGCCCATGAGAGATCTGTTTCTTTACCGCCTCATAGATCATTTCTTCCTCAACCGGGGAATCGATCACGTTTTTACCCCTTTCACGCCCGTTCTGCCTTGTCCCTACATTTACGCAGGGAGTACCGATAAATGCACCCTCTCTTATACCGCTTGAGGAATTCCCCACGAGACAGGCGGTGTTTTTCATAAGCCTGGTATAGATATCCGTAGGCAGATTCTTGAAGGCATGGATCTTCGCTCCGGGATACAGCTCCCTGTAGCGTCGGATACCCGTGGACAGTCCCTCTGTCCCGGCATCGGCATTGGGCCAGAGTATCATAATATTAAGCCCCGTCTTCACACAGGCTTTTATGGTACTGGTGATCTGTTCCTTTGCCTCGGAATACTCAGTCGTCACAGGATGCTGTGAAATAAGCAGGAAAGGCTCCGAAAGATCATATTTTGGTCCCACTCCCCCGAAGGCATCATACATATCAAGGGGCATGGAAGCATCCCTGTCCAGCAGCTCACGTACATGATCCACTCTGGGGCAGCCCACCACATGGACATCCTCAGGCCTCTCCCCAAGCTTTATGATCCTTTCGCCCGCTTCTTTATTGGCAGGGAAATGTACATGGGCAAATTTGGTAATGGCATGGCGGATACTCTCGTCTATGGTTCCCGTCACCTCGCCTCCCATGGTATGGGCGACCCTGATATTCATATAGGCCGCCGCTATTGTCGCAGCCATGACCTCATATCTGTCCCCGACCACCACAAGGAAATCCGGATCCAGATGCTCCAGGGCATCCGCTATTCCCAGCATTCCAAGTCCCGCGGTCTTAACCATGGAAATCGGCTTATCCCCGGCCACAAGCATATGCACTTTTTCATCGGCGGAAAAGCCGTCTGAAATCAATATGCTCTCCAGATCACCATAATTATCAGAAAGGGCCTGGCCTGCCAGTATGACCTGCAATGTAAGGTCAGGATGGTTCTTTATGGCACGCATCGCGGTCTTAATTGAACTGTAATTTGCCCTTCCTCCTATAAACACACAGATTTTTCTCATATTCTTTGTCCTTTAAACCCAATTCTTAATCAACGTCATTGATTATATCATATCCTGCAAGAAATGGGGGGGACGTTTCCAATGTCATTTTGTTTGGCTTCCTATCATCCTTATCGTTAATTAAGGATCTTTCTTTCAAAAGCCTTATTATTCCAGAACGTGTAGTGCCGGGAAAGAATACTATAGGTTTCCGAACGCAAAAGCGGTAAATGCGTTCGGAAATCCATACAATAAGAAAAGTCTCCGACTATGGGAGGCCTTTCTGCTTTCTAACTATGCAATTTTTGATTGCCTTAGAAACTGTTGCAAAATAACATAGGTCCTTAAGGAAGCTCATAACCACAGGTTATCATATTGTTACGGAATATTTCCTCTGTAACGTTTGCTTCTTCCGCAGCATCTTTAACAGATAATTTCCCTTTGGAAACAAGTGCATAAAGCATCGTGTTGCCGCCTTCTTTCCTTTCAAAGCTTTTCATAGCATTGATATCCGCTGCCGCATATTTCTCTGCAAGTAACATGGCCTGCACCTCCTTTTTCTGCGCCGACTCCCTTGCTTCTTCTACCATTTCGGATAGCATAGGATCTTTTCCGGCTTCCTTCAGAACCATCGGGTCATTAGAATCCGCAAGCAATGACAGCATAAGCTGTAACTTATGGTTGTCCTCCCCGTCTTTTCCTTTTCGGAACTGTTCAAGGCACTTGTCAAGCTGGACATATACCGATGTCACCAAGGGATCATAGGTTAAGCCTGAATCCGCTGTCTGGCTGATGAACCTGTGTATATAACGATCAGACACAAATCTCCGGAATATCTCGGAACTTTGCCTCATCAGCATGACAAACACCACGCCTTTTATGTCCTCATACCCAAACTCAGTCTTTTTCTGGTTCTCCCCCACGCTGTACTGGAGCATAAGGAGATTGGAACCATACAGTTCACCTCTCTGAAAGACAAAGCTCTGTGCCGAAACCTGGAATTCCAGATCCCCAAGCCTTCCATCAATGAGCCAGGCAGGCATATCGAAGATGACCTTCTTTGCCCCGAGCGACTGAATGTACCCTTCATTCCGGTACGCATTACCCACCTTTATGGACGAATCTCCGGAGACTTTCCTTAAAAGGTACTCAAACCGGTCACTGTGGCTGTCGGCATCAAACAGTCTTTTCGCCATCACATCAGACATAAACGACGGTAGCCGTTTTCCGGATATAATCTGCCTGTATTCCTCCCTCTCCTGCTCCGACAAGTGGTTCAGGAGGATTTTCTCCAGCCCTGGTCTGTCTTCCTCGGCAGTGTTCCTGATTAACGCCAGAATTGTTTCTTCAGGAAACACCAGTACTGCGTCTTTCATTTTTACCTCTTTTCCCCGTCTCAAGACGGAACTCTTTAACAGTTGCATCTATATAATCAGGGAAAGCGGCATAGTCTGCCGTCCTTGAGACTTCCAGTGACTTACACCCAATCTGCAATATTCTTTTTGTTCTCTCACTATCTTTTCATCCATCCTTCAATATGATAAAAAGATCAACCAAATATTTATACTTGAATTATCGCATATTCCCTTGAAAAATCAAGGGCTTCGAAACCAGAATACAGTCCATTATGAAATCCTGGTAATTTGACAGTTTGACCCCATTTCTTTTCTTGAAAAGCCCCCACAGGACATCTGCCCTGTGGGGGCTTGGTTTTTTGGCGCGTTCCGTTGATCAGCCTGAAAGCCGGTATCTTCCGGAAAACCTGTCACTATCTGACATAGTTAAGTGTCTACCGATTGAGGCAGACCCCTTCTTTATGTCTTATATTACGACTGGTTGCTTTCTACTGTAACAGGAATCTTCTTCAGACTTTTATTAAAAACCTTTGCTGCTTTTCTTTCGTCCTTTGTTGAACCCCTCAGTTTTATTGTGATTTTCGTTACTCCGTTCTTAGGTTTCGTTGCCTTTATGGATTTAACCTCTATCCCCGCCTTTTCTCCTGTAGAATTTGTCACTGACAAAGTGACCGTGATTTTTCCAATGACTTCGCTTTTCTTCTTTACATAAGGTATCGATGAGTTAAGGCTCACGGTTGCCCCATACCCGTTCTCTTGAAGCACCTTTGTCTGAATGTTGGCTGCTTTTTTCGCCTGTTCATTATCCTTCTGTGCCTGGTTCTGGTTTTCTGAATCCGAAGGCTTGCTTCCGTTGTTGTCAGGTATCTCAGACGGTTCTGTTTTCTTCGTCTCGGAGACGAATGTTACCTTAAAGTCATATTCGCCCAAGTTCGCCGTTTCTTCCGGGATAACTTCAAGATAGTACGTCCCCGGTGTCATGCCGTCCATTGACAATTCAACAACGTTCTGTGGGTTCTTATATGCCCTTTTCAAAGCTATCTCATTCTGTGAATCGTTAAGAAGCCTTACGGTAACCCAAGAGATACTTGACACATTCACCGCAAGCGTGCCGGTATCAGTTACAGTAATTTTGAAGAAGTCAGCCTTCTCGTTCTTAGCCATAAATCCCTTGTATTCAGTGCCGAACTCTATTGCATCGGCGGTGTCAGATGTGTCGTTGTTCTTGGCTATTGACTCAGCAAAAGTCTCTTCGGACGGGGTATGTTCTATGGAGAAAGTGTATCTTCCCGTACTTGTGATTCCCCCATTGTCATAGCCAGAATGGGTATACTTGAAGTAGTATGTACCAGCCTGTAAATACAGATCCTCGTTTACAGTAAAGTACCCATCGCTTGCGGTATTCCCAGATTTGTTGAATATAGATGTCGAAAGCTGCCCCAGGTCATTAATGCTATATATGTCTATGCAGTTACCCTGGGGAATTCCTGACTTGAACTTGAGCATAGTTTTCCCAGGCTTATCAAGAACAAACCTGTAGTAGTCATCGGGGTCGTCCCAGCCTGCCTTCTGCTCGTAATATGTCTCGCCAATTTCTATGTCATCGGCAGTCTTGTACGTGTTATTGTTTTTCGTCATACTCTCGGGGATAGTCTCCTCCGCCGAAGTGAACGAAGTCGTGAAAGCATAGGTCTTTGCGTGGTCAGTACTGATTGAAAAGTAATAATTTCCTGCCTTTAGGTCGTATTCCATAGTCTGCGATGCCTCAAAGCCGTTGTTATAGAAAATCCGAGAACCGTTTTCAGAATACAAGTTATACTGGGTCCAGCCTCCAGACAACTCATTCATGTAGATAGACACCCTGCCTGACTCTTCCAATGTAAAGTGGTACACGTCGGAGCCGCCCCCAGCATCAAATGAACCAGATGCGGCTGTACCTATGGTGTAATCGGCCTTAAACTCTTCTGTGTTGATTTCCCCTGCCGATACATAACACGGGGATACCACAAGGATTGTCCCCAAGATCACTGCTGCGATTCTCTTACAAAACATCTTTTTTCTCCCTTCCGTGCTTTTTTATGGTTATTTTCCAAGCTATAGGTTAAAACCACTGACTTCAAGCGGTAAATGTGCCGCAGACATCTTTACTCGCTTGTACCACTTATAAGCGTGACGTTAGCAGGCTTTTTGCCCGTGAGCGAAAGCCCAACCCACCTGCTCTTATTCTCCTTCCTTTTGTACATAAAAAGGCGGACACAGTGCATGTCTCCACACCTGCATCCGCCAAGGCAACAGATAAAAATGAATAATCTACCGCAACGCAACCCCGGGTTCTTGTAAACCCCAAAAGAATGGGTTACAATAAGCCCGTGGTGCGTTGCGGAGAAAACCGTTTGGTGTGGCAGATTGTACCTGCCTATATCAAGCCCGGTGGAGGTGCGAACTCCATCGGGTGACCACCCGTATTTAATTATCAAAAGCGCCTCCTGATTTTTCAGGATCGTCTTTCAGCACATTAGCTTAAAAGCTTCAGCCAAACCATACATAGCTTGACGTTTATCGTATCACAGTTCTATGATACGGTCAAATTTCTCTTTTGCCATCCTCTTTAATGGTACTTTGACAGCTAAATAGGACGTGATCTTTGATAAACCGCCAAATGGCGATATTTTTTTGTCAAATTTTCTCCATATATTTGTTGTGATGTAACTGTTCAGTACAGCAATTTGCATTTACTGCAAATTGCGTATGATAAACCTTGACTTTTCGGCATTTGGCCCATTTTGCGAAGCAAAATTTAATTGGCCAAATGCACGTATCTATTCAGAATCCCGAAGGGGTTCTGAATAGATACTGTTGTGATTTCTTGCCGGGAGCTGGTAATGTTTATCTTCAACGCTACCTTACCCCGTAAGGAATAAGCTTTTATCCATTTAATTTCCTTTGTACAAAGTCCTGCCAGACATAATAAACCAAAAACAGAACTGATGAAAATATTGTCACTATCCATCCCGCGCGGCTCATGGGAGTATGATATTTAAGGACGATGTCATGATGCCCCTCATCAAGCGCTATAGCGGAATACATGACATGCGCTTTCATGATCCGGGTCTCTTCTCCGTCCACATAGGCCTTCCACCCTTCTGCGTAAGGAAGACAGAGGAACAATAGCTTCTTTTCCGGAAGATCAATATTTCCACTTACTTCATCAATCCCGAAATTAACGCCTTCCAGCACGTATTCCTTTAATCTATCCACATCCCGGGTGTATTCTTCAAAGGAAGTATTATATACCCCCAGGTCAAATTCATATACACCCGGCTTCAAAAAGCTTAATTTTACGGAATCCGTTCCGGTGAAGCCCAGATTCAGCACCACATCATATCTATGGTTAAACTGTTTTTCATATTCGGTTTTCTGGACAAATCTCTTTTCCTCATTCCCGTAATAAAAATCAAATCTCGCCTGGGTAAAGGTACCAAGGGAACTGAAATCATCCCACAGCATTTTAAATATAAGCCCGGGGGACATTTTTTTCAGATCGGATTTCAAAAACCTTCCCTGCGGGTCATACTCCTGCTTGTCGCCGAAATATCTGTCTATGTTCCTTAAGGGCTTAAACCTTATATTCCTTAATTCCATACCTGCTTCCATATCCGTGGATGGTTCAAATTCGATATTCAGCTTCGCATAAGGTTCATAAACAATAAATCTGTTTCCGTCAATGATTATATCGTCTGAAGCGGAAAGCTTAAAGGGTATTTCCGTCACATTGTCCTTTATCTCTCCCTTTTCAAAGCTCCCGGGGAGCTCTTCATCATTCAGGATCACATTTGTCAGCATGCTCTGCTCCCGGTTAAATACCCCGGCACTCTTAAATTCGGAATAGGGGAGGTAATTATCGTAGGTATATCCGAAGGGCAGCGGATCATTATTCCTGTAGAGGGTTTTTATCTTCTCCTTCACATCCCCCTCATATTTCCTTAAATCCTCATTAATATCGGCCTCCGTCACGTAATCGTAGCCATAGGGAATACGGGCCGGATCCTCATCCGTGATATAATAATTACAACCGGTGACTTCGCTTATGACAGACCTGTGGTCATATCCCGACTGATCCACCACCAGAAATTCCATGACCTCCATATCATTCCTTAAATACAGGCTTTCCGGACTGAAGTTTGACCAGTAATAGGAGGTAGATGAAAGACCCGCGGTGGTGCTGCCGTTTGACGCAATGTTCCCGCTGTACTTATTAAAACCGCCGGTATTTCCCTTAAGTTCATTTAACATAAGGGAGGACTCATTGGCACATAGCCTTTCAAAAAGGCTCCCGGCCTTCCTGTATCTCCCGTCCTCTATTTCCAGATGCAGCATGGAAATGTTTGAGGCTATTATTACAAGTATCACCCCGGCACTTAAAAGTATCCCGCCATTACAGGGCTCAGATTTCCGCCCCGGCTTAAGAACCGTCACATATAAAAGCAGCATAAAGAACGCCGTTGCAACATGTCCGGTTATTATCACATAATCAATGCTCCCAGGCAGGATACAGAGAATAAGGTCGATAAACTGAACAATGGCCGCAATAATAAGCTGTTTTTTCGTTATTTCCCCACAGCTGTCCCATACACAGATCAGAATACAGGAATAAAGAATTGAAAAAAGGAATGTCCATCTCCTCTCATATCCGGAAAAGAAGTTCACGATGTTACTGAATTCCGGGATAAAAAACATTATCCACAGGAATATGAGCATCCTTCTGAGGAAAACCACGATCCTGTCCTTCATTCCGAAGGACATTACCAGAAGTGGCAGCATAAAGCCCATAAAGCCATAGGAACCGTCCCGTCCCGACAGAAGATTTGGAGGCACCTCCAGTACATAATCCATCGGGAGAAAAGGCAGTACCTTGTATACCATTCCGCTCCTCGGGTTATTAAAAAGAGAATAACCTGCCGGGATAAGCACCGCTCCCGCCAGTCCCACTCCAAGCAGTACAGAACCGGCGGTTTTCAAAAGAACCCTTCCCCCTTTAGGGAGATCCTTTCTGTACTCCATAATGAGCCTCAGAACAGTATACATGGCCATAAGAATACCGATGGCACTGAAGAGGACAAAATTTGCTATACCGGCCAGAAACACTGCTATAGTGAGAACCGTTCCCCTCTTTCCCCTTATTATCCGCTCAAGCCCTAAAAGAAGCAGCGGAAAATACATGATGTAGTCCACATCGAAAACATTTGCCCCTGAGGCGTTCACCGCAAAAAATCCGAAAACAAAGGAAAGGGTTCCAAGCATTACCGCCCTCTTGCTCTTCCCTTCAAAAATCTCATTGCTGAAAAATAAAAAGAACAGTCCCGCAAAATAGACCCGCAGAAGACTTATAAGTGTATAGCAATACCCTATGTATTTGTCCGGAAATACTGCTGAAAGAAGGTTAAGGGGATCCCCTACAGCATAATAATGCAAAGCCGAAAGAATATCCGCACCGTGTCCAATGCGGAAGTCCCACTGGGGCGCTATGAGCTTATGGTTATTTATAAGATTCCAGATAAAGGCTCTTAAATATCTCCCATAATAGAGAAGCGCCCTTACATGCTGGGTAAAACCGTCCCCCCTGTTCACAAAGGAAAGATCCTTAAAAATAAACTCCGAAAACACAACAGGCGCAAGCAGCAAAAAAAGGATGCTGTATACAGCAAACGGATTAAGGCGCGTTATCCTGTTTTCCATATTCAAAAATAGATTATGCATCTGCCCGGAACCCTGCGGCTCCTGAACCGATACAATATTATTATCCTTCTGTTCCATTATCCTTAGAAACCTGCCCTGCAATCTTTCTGATGCCTTTAACCATATTATCAAGGGAGTTTTCCTTGAAGAGATCATTTATGTCATAGCCTCCACCGGTGCCGCTCCTTTCTTCAATAAGGGCGGCAAGGGCGGATGCATCCTTAAACAGCTTCCCGTAGCCCCTGTCTGTAATATCCTTCATCAATTTAGCCTTAGGTATGTCCCAGATATAGGTTGAAAGCCCGAAGCTCATGCCCTCATAGATCGCGGTGGACTCTACCCCCACCTGCATGCTGCATCCGGAAAAAAGCCCGTAAAGAGAAGCTTTGTTATTGTCTATTACCGTAAGTCCCGAATTCTTCAATGCCGGATACCTTTCCTTATAATCCGCATATTCCCTGGGATGGAGCTTATATATAATATTAAGCCCGGGACAGAGGCGCTTTAACTCTCCTGCGACTTCCGATAATCCCTCCCCATACTTTCTGCTGGATAAAAAGATTATGGAATTTTTATCTCTTTCCCTCTTTTCCGCCGGATATTCTTTCATCAGCATATCATGGTAGGGGAAGCCCATGGAAAGCACATGATCCTCCGGTATCGGGGCTTTCATCCCCCTTGTCCAGAAATCCCCGAAGGTAAAGTACCATTTAGCAAACTGCCGCATGGTGACGTTATCGGGATACCAGACCGTGATAGTTCCGGTTCCATGCTGCAGCTCCACCGTTTCTATACCCATCTCATATGCGAGTTCGTTAAAGATCTTGGAATCGAAGCTTCCCCCAACCACCTCAGCGATCACCCGGGGCTTTATTTTTTCAAGCACTGCCCTGTATCTTGGCTTTCTGAATTTATGAAGGAAATACAATATTGCGGCCCGTTCCGCAAAATCGTTGATATCCGGATGGAGGCCGCAGTTTTCCGACAGATCCCTAAAGGGCTCAGCCATCTCTTTTTTTACGGTGTCACGGATCCTCCTGTATTTACCCGGATTAATAAGCTTTTGCACATATCTGTAAATATAGCTTTTGATGCATATCTTGTCCCCGAAAACAATATTCCTGCTGTAAATACTGCCGGTCTCATACCTTCCGAGCCCCATCCTCTGATAGGTGACGGAATCCGGAAAATGATCCGCTATAAAATCCGTATATATACTTACCATTTTCCCGTCTATATTCTGGCGTCTCGGGTGGCACAGAAACATGATGCCGCTCTCTTTTAATTTATCCAGATTATCCGGCAGGAAGAGCTTAAATGTCCTTTTAATTTTTGATAAAAGCCCCTCTTTTCCACTCTCCTTCATATTCCTGTAGAACACCGGTTCCACATCAGAATATTCGTCATTAAAAGACATAAACATGTCTTTTCTCATATAATTCCAGTAAGGAAATCCGTCTATTACTCTTTTATTCAGAAGATCGTGCCTGATCTCCCATTCATGAAAGGGCTGCTTACTCATAATTATCCGTATCCTCAAACATCTCATAATACTGCATGGAAGAAAGAGCGTTTAATTCTTCCCGGAGCTCCTTCAGTCCTATCACCGAGCCGTCCTTACGCTTTCCCCCAATGGATGATATCACCGGATATTCCTCTGAGAACGTCTCTATGTATGTCCTGTATCTGGTAAGAGGTATCCCCGCTTCCTTTAACAGACGGTTTCCCAGATAATTAAGGGAGATATCCACATTACTTTCATCCTTAATGTCATAATTCGCCCAGATCACAAAAGGAACCATATGATCCTTAACCACATACTCGGGGGGAAGATTATTTACGTCAATTCCGTTCATGGAAAAAATGGGTTCCGCATCCTCGGGATCCGGCTGGTGGTCTCCGTAAAAAAGCACTATGGTGGGTCTATCCGCATCCTTAAGACGGGTAATAAGCTTTTCAAAGGCCTTGTCGCTTTCATAAATAAGATTAAGGTAATTTATAAGGGAGCCGGAATTTTCCCCGGCAGCGCTCTCCGCTCCTTCAACGCTTATCTCATGAGGAAGGTTATCATAGTCTTTTCCGTATCCAGAGTGATTTTGCATTGTCACATTGAAAGCAAATATGGGCTGCTCCGGATCATCCCTTTTTGACATCTTATCAAGAAGAACGTCATACATGGCTTCATCAGAAATATAATTCCTTACCTTTTTAAGCTCCGGATCGTATTTGTTAAAATCCGTTAAGAACCTGCATTCCTGGAACCCGAGAAGAGGCCAGGCAATGGTGCGGTCCCAGCCGCTGGAGTGATAGGGGTGCATTGCCAGATTAAAATATCCGAAGTCCTGCAGATGCCAGGGAATGGCATCCATCCTCTTACGCACAAAGGTCTGGAAGGGAATGCTGTTTTCCGGCAAAAACGCCATGGTATTACCCGTCAAAAGCTCAAATTCGCTGTTTGGGGTCTGTCCTCCCAGAACCGACACATGGGCGTATCCCGTTATGGTATTCTCCGCTCCTTTGAGGGAATGTACAAAGGGCATATAGTCTTTATTCGTGTTAAAATCACAGTCAACCTTCAGATCGGAAAAGGCTTCATTCATTACGACTATGATATCCGGCAGTTCCTCCGTATCCGGTTCCTCCGCCACATTAATGTCATCCAGTATCAGCATCTCCTTTTCCTTTGAATAGCCCTCGGGTTTTTCCACAAATATCTTCTGCAATTTGTAGATAAATCCCAGCATCATACCGTTACTGGTATAGGCTTTTGTAACAGAAAACCTGCTGTCATGGAGACGGAGTTCTTCTGCCGTATCCTCATTTGACACCACTGCTCCAAGGGCAAGGATAAACACTGCGGAAAGTAAAACACATGCGAGACGTTTTGGGAGCTTAAGCTCCGGCTTTTCATCGGTAAAAAGAAGCACTGCTGCGATAAATACCGCAACAAGCCCTATAAGAGCGTTCCTGGCATTTATATCCATGGCATAATCGTAATTTCCGGCCACATTCACGGCGGTCCGGAGGGCCACAAAATCCCAGGGCATTATATAGCTTCCCCGGAACATACGCACATAGCTGTTTGCCACCGCAAAGACCCCGAAAATAATCTCTTCGGCAATTATGGCGGCCTTCATTCTGGCAGTCAAACCAAGGAAGAAAAAAGCGAAGGCTTCAAAGATCAGTATATTAAGTAAAAGAAGCTGTGGTTCTATATCCTTTATGCCCTCACTTCCTATGGCTGTCTGTGTAAAATAGAAAATAAGCACCGGAAAAACAAGAAATAATATCCGGTCTATATGTTTATTATGCAATAAGTCCTGAAAATCCTTTATTTTCTTCATTTTACCTGCCGTCTTCAAAGAGGAGATCCGTATATATCCCCTTTACTCCGTTCTTAAATAACCTGTCCCTGTCTCTTTCTTCATTAATGGTATAGACAAATACATATAAGCCTCTCCTGAAGGCTTCTTTATCCAGAAGGGCGTTTTCCAGCGGATCCTTCATGGCACATACCTTTATTCCCCGCTCCCCGCAGAAATCAAACAGGGGCTCCGGCTCAAGATCCGCCGAACCGTACATATACCAGGAAAAGATAAGGGACTTAAAACCGTATGCCTCCATGACCCAGTCATACATATTCTCATTATAGATCTGTGGTACCATACGGTTTAACAGTTCCGGATCCGTTTCTCGGGCAAGCCTTACTATATCAGCATATTCCCTTTTTACATTTTCCCCGTCACTATATTTTCCGTCAAGAATAAGGTACATATCCGGATGTTCCTTCATAAGCCTGAGAAGCTCCTTAAAGGTCAGGGGCGTGTATTTCCCGTATATCTTCAAAGCCTTGAATTCCGCGGTAGTAAGGGGCGTTTCCAGGTTGTCCGCAGGAACATTCAGATTAAAAAGCTCCTTTAATGTGGCTCTTTCAAAGCTGTGTATCAAAACCAGTTCCCCGTCGTAAGAGTATTCCAGATCCGCTTCAAAATTCTTAAAGCCCCTTTTATAGTTTTCCTCAAAGGCTTCCAGGGAATTGGTGTAGACCCTGCCCTTTATCCCTCCGAGAGCATGGGCAATGTAGGGAGACTTTTCCGCCCAGTCATAGTCAAAGTCAGTATCCGGAAAAATCCTGTCGGAGATAAAGATCCTGTTATCCTTCTCTCCGCCTTCAAATATCCTGCAGGACAGCGCCTTTTCCAGAAAGGGCGTGGAAACAAAGACCGTGCCTTCCTTTAGCATAAAGGCTGTTCCGCAATCTTCAATCCTCTCTCCATCAAGAAAAAGCTCTCTCCCGTGAAAATTATATCTATACTCCCGGCCTTTAAGCCTGACACTTATAAATGACACCCTAAAATGGGACTCCTCCTCTGTGGAAAGAAGCGCTGCCGTTTCGTGTAACGGCAGATAATATCCCTCGCCGTATCTCACATATATGCCGTGTCCGGCCTTTAAGGGATCGCCGTTTATATCAAAGGACTTTAACACCGGAAAGGTTCCCCGGCTTCCGAAGCCCCGGAAATAAAACCACAGCAATGCACATAAAGCCGCAATGATCACTAAGAGACCTAAAAGCACCGCCGGTATAAACTTTATAAATTCCTTACTTTTTTCTTTCATATACAGCTGCTCTTACCGGCTCGTTTTCCTCCTTAAGGCGGTATTCCTTTTCCAGGGTCTCCGTGATAAGGGGATCCAGATCACTAAGATCCCTGTGAACATAAACAAGATAAAGCCTGTCATATTTTTTCATCTCCGTCACCGGATCATTTCCCTGGAGACTGATAGCGGGGATCTCTTTATATTTTCCCCCATGCCTTACATAATATTCCGCAAATCCTGCGGTGGCCCTTTCATTTACGGAGCACACGAGAGCCGCATTTCCTTCATCCTCCAGTATCCCCTGTTCTCTCACATAAGAGGCCGCTTCCCTGAAGGTTTCCCAGCTCGTTCCGGAGGTTTCCCGGATCTCGGAGAGATTGATAAAGCCGAAATAGATAAGGATAAACAAAGCTGCTACGGCAAAGAACAGGTTTTTCTCCTCAGGGGTTTTTACCGATGTGAAAAAGTCTCCTGTCCTCACCATCCCGTAAGAGGATACAGCTATTACCTCCGGAAGAAGCACTATAAAATATCTCTTCACAAAAAAGCCTCCCCCCGGATTGATGACCGCACTGTAGACAAATACAGCCCCTATCATCAGGAAAGCTGAAAGAAGCATTTCAAAAGAGATGATATCCCGTCTTTCTGCCTCTCTCTTAAATAAGACGCACCTTATCAGGATACATACAGTAAGGATCGCAGTCAGCAGGTATACTATAAAAACCGCTTCGTTACCTGACAGCAGGTATTTGTATGTCCGTGCTATATCCGGAATGGCAGGGGGGCTTTTCCAGAAGGATGTTATGCTCTTTTCCCTCTTTATCAGCATGAGAATAAACCATGGTAAAAAAAGAAATACGGATAAAAAATAAGGAAAAAGCCTTTTGACCCCATGTTTTCCCTTTATCACCTTAATAAGATCAAAAAATCCCAGAATGCCTGTGAGGATAGTTCCCGAATAATGGGTGAAAAGGAGAAGAAGCATGGACATGAAAAACAGGATCTCATTTTTCCGGTTTTCTCCGGAACCCTCATTCCTTTCGGTGCCCCTGCGATAATAAAAGAGCAGCATCAGGGAGCTGAAAAAGAGCATGCAGGCATAAGACCTCAATTCGAAACCGCAGTTTAACACTGCCCGGAGCGAAATAAGCATGAGGATGGCTGATATGATCCCCTCTTTTTTACCAAAGGAGCTCTCCGCAAGCATGGCCGTTACCACAAGGGAAAGGGCGGTAAGAAGCTCCGGCAGAAGAAGCATCAGTCTGTCATTTGCCGGAAGTATCCGGTACCACAGGGCTGCCATAAGTGGAAATAACGGAAGATTTGTAATATCCTTCATGAGATACTGATTCAGGATATCCGATACCGATTTGTCCTTTGTAATGGTTCCGAGAAATGACATCTCATCTAACCACATGGACTGTTTTCCGCACTGCCAGAACATGAACATGAGCTGAAATGCCGCCAGAGTGGCATAAATAACCCACTGTTTTTCTGTTATATATTTTCTGACCCTGTCAGTCATGGAAGCTGTTCTCCCGCGGGAATATGCTTTGCAAGATAATGATCACAGTAATTACATGCATCCGCATAATCAAGTGTCAGGAATTTCCGGAAGCCTTTTCTGAACTCCCTGTCACTTCTCTTTTTTCTTACATCAAAGCTGTCATGGCTGCCGTCCATAAGCCCGAGATCGGTAAGGGATGCAGACCTTGCGCAGGCGTACACCTTTCCGTTCAGCATAGTCCTGCAATATCTGGCGCTGTAGCATTTATTATACTCTATGGAAAGCTGCTCCTTCGATTTATTCCTGCACTCCGTTCCTCCCGGATCTGCCCAGTATTTTGAAACTGAGCGGGCGCAGGGAATGCCGTATTTCCTGCAGGTTTTCATGAATTCCTCCACCTTCTGGGTCTTTACGCCGTAATCGCTTATTACGACCTTTTTGTTTTTGAGGGAGGCAATCTTTTTCAGGGTCTCATCAGAGGGGATCACTGTAGCGTTTGTGGTAAAAGCCACACACATCACATTCTTATATTTCTTTACTCCGTCAATAACTTCATTTATCTCCGGATAGACAAAGGGCTCTCCTCCCAGAAGCTCCAGTTTAATGCAATTATCGGTATGGGACAGAAGGATATCAATATCACGCAGCACTTCCGCAGCCGGAATATGATAAGGCTCCTTATAGCAGGGCATCAGGTTGTTGCATTTTGCGCATTTAAGCGAACAATGTGTGGTGAGCACCACCACCACATCAGGGTACGTTACCCCATAGGGTTTTACAAGTCCCCACAACAGTCTTAAACAGCCGAAAAAAGACTTTTTTCCCGGTATCACATACAGATACTCCCTGATACTGGGCTTAAAAACTCTCTTGAAATATGATGCCATCAGACACGGCTCCTTTCGGTAACTTTTCATTAACAGGTTAATGTATTATAACATATCCCGGAATAAATATACAGAAACCCGATCCAAACTCCTTCAGGATTGTTTTGAAACGTAAATCATACTATAATGTAGCGGACCGGTGTTCTCCGGCAAAACAGTTTAAGGCAGGTATAAAAATGCCCGGGAAAAGCACTGTGAGAAAACTGAAAACATTTTTGTCCTATTACGGGGAAAAGCTCACTCCGAAGCCTCTTCGCCCTCTGGCGCTGAAACGGTGGTTCCGGGTCTGCAACGGGAGAAAACTCAATCTTTCCCCTCCCCGGACCTGGTGCGACAAGATAAACTGGATAAAGCTCTACGGTGTAACTGATGAAATGACCCGTCTCTCCGATAAATATCTGGTACGGGACTGGATAAAGGAAAAGATCGGAGAAGAATACCTTATCCCCCTTTTAGGGGTCTGGGACAGCTTCAATGATATAGATTTTGACGCTCTTCCCGACAGCTTTGTGTTAAAGACAAACCACGCCTGCAGGACAAACCTCATTGTGACAGACAAGGCATCTCTCAATAAAAAAAAGGCCGGGGAGGCTTTCCGCCGCTGGATGGCCTATGACTTTTCATACAGATTCGGTTTTCAGATGCAGTATCATGGGATCCGGCGGAGGATAATCGCCGAGGAATTCCTTATAAATAACGGAAAAGATCTGATAGATTATAAATTTCACTGTTTTAACGGAGTTCCTGTCTGCTGTGAATACATAGGAGGGCGTTCAGGCAGCGCAAGACTGGCGTTCTTCGATATGGATTGGAAGCTCCTTCCATACAGGACCAATGCCTATCCGCTCTGCGAGACTCTGCCGGAAAAGCCCCTAAACTATGATAAGCTTAAGGAACTGGCTGAAATACTTTGTAAGGGTTTCCCCTATGTAAGGGTGGATCTCTACCATCTGGACAACGGTGATATTAAATTCGGTGAAATGACCTTCACTCCCTCCAGCGGACAGTGTACCTGGATCCCGGAGGGTACCGACGAAATGCTGGGAAAAATGATCCGGCTCTGAACCGTATGTCATTTTCCAAGCAGCGCATCCATATAACTTCCTATACGGATCCTGAGCGGTGAAACCCCGGCCTTATGCTGCTCATAGCGCTTAAGCTGGGCTGCTGTAAAGCGCCATGTCTGTCCCGATTCAACGGTTTGCTCGCAGGGATGACAGTAGCCGCAGGGACGCCCAAGCACGGGAGTGTGGCAGAACCAGGTCTTTTCCAGAATTGCGGTACAGCCCATATCCCTTAAGTTCCTTTCCTCATCAACCTTCGTAAGATCATAGGTTTCTGAGATGATAAAGTCTCCGAATATCAGCTTCAGCGCCTCAGAACTGTTTTCCATATCTATGGTATAGAATGTACGTCCGATGCCATTCACCTGCTTTATCGCTCTGCCATTTGACTCCACACAGGTTCTGAACTTA
The DNA here is from genome assembly GCA_946407725.1 of uncultured Lachnospiraceae bacterium. Taxonomy (GTDB): domain Bacteria; phylum Bacillota; class Clostridia; order Lachnospirales; family Lachnospiraceae; genus NK4A144. The sequence goes on along the minus strand of CAMJPM010000004.1, from coordinate 38,475 downwards.
GTAGAATCAGACAGGGCTCTGGCAGGGGAATAAATAAGTCCTTTTAACCCCTTACCCCTTGCATATCTCGCTATCCAGTCATACTGGCTTCCGATCCCCGACTTTTTCTTAAGCTCCCTGTATGCCTCTTTAACCTCAGGGTCATCGGGGACGTCTCCGGATTCAATAAGAATGAGCGGCAGTATCTCTGCCCTTGTCTTAGGATCAGCCTTTAAAAGCTCCGTGATCTCCTTCATGGCAGAGAGCTCATACTTTTCTGACTTTCTCCCGTTTATGAAATAATAAGGCTGCAGCAATGCCTCATGTCTTGAATAAACAACCATGGTATATGTGGAATCCAGTCCTCCGGTCCACATGATATTATATTTGTCCATTTTACAGTCTCCAGTAAATATATCCTTTTTCCTCGAATTCTTTCCTGTCCAACATGCCCTTTACATCGGAAAGAACCATAGAACCCTCTTTTTTGAAGAGTCTGCGGTAATCCTTTTCTTTAAGTTTTTCAAAGGCGCTGTGGCAAACCGCAAGTATAACGGCGTCACAGTCCTTTATCTCCGGCAAGGATGTGAAATCAATGCCGTAGAGCGCCTTTGCCTCCGCACTGTCCGCCTCCGGATCGCTTATCAGGGGCTCTATGCCGTATTCCCGGAGTTCGTTCACTATATCTATGACCTTTGTATTTCTGGTGTCCGGACAGTTCTCCTTAAAGGTGAACCCAAGTATAGCCACCTTTGCGCCCTTCACCGGCTTATCTGCTTTTATAAGATTTTTAACCAGACACTCCGCCACGTACTTACCCATATCATCGTTGATACGGCGGCCGGACAGGATTATCCGGCTATGGTAGCCCAGCTCTTCAGCTTTGTATGTAAGATAATAGGGATCTATGCCTATACAGTGGCCCCCCACCAGACCGGGCCTGAAGCTTAAGAAATTCCATTTTGTTCCCGCGGCCTTTAATACGGAAAGGGTATCTATGCCCATTTTATTAAATATCATGGAGAGCTCGTTCATAAAGGCGATATTGATATCCCTCTGGCTGTTTTCTATAACCTTCGCAGCCTCAGCAACCTTTATGCTCTCAGCCCTGTAAACGCCGGCTTTTACCACCAGACTGTACATGGCCGCTATATCGTTTAAGCACTCCTCATCCATTCCGGATACGATCTTTGTTATGGTCTCCAGTCTGTGCACCTTGTCGCCGGGGTTTATCCTCTCCGGTGAATAACCGATTTTAAAATCAACACCGCACTTTAAACCCGACTCCTCTTCCAGTATGGGAACGCAGATATCCTCGGTAACACCAGGATAGACTGTGGATTCATAGACCACTATGCTGCCCTTCTGAAGGTTCCTCCCCACCACATGGCTCGCCCCCTCCACAGGTGAAAGATCCGGTGTATGATCGTGATTGACCGGGGTGGGCACCGCTACTATGATAAAGGATGCTTCCTTCAGCTTTTTCTCATCGGAAGTAAAATCTACGGTACATTTTTTAATGACCTCGCTTCCCACTTCATTGGTGGGGTCAAAGCCATCCCTGTATTTACGTATCTTTTCTTCATTGATATCAAAGCCTATGGTGTCAACATGGGAGGAAAAAGCCACCGCTATGGGCATTCCCACATATCCCAGACCCACAAGGGCAAGTTTTGATCTCTTATTGACAATATCTTCGTAAACACTCATTTCATTGGCCTTTCTCCAGCTGACATTCATTTCGTAAAAGCCGGTTTAAATGCTTCCATAGCTCACTATATCCCGGAGAAGCCGGAGTCACCGGTTTCTCTATGGGATTTTCCATATGTTCGATTATGTTGCCTGAATTTCCCATCACCATGATACGGTTCCCCAGTGTGATAGCTTCCTGGATGTTATGGGTAATGAAAAGCACCGTCATTCCCTCGCCTTCTTTTATGCGCAAAAGCTCGTCCTGCATCTGGTTACGGCTCATGGCATCCAGTGCGGCAAAGGGTTCGTCCATAAGGATGATCCTGGATCCCAGCGCCATGGCTCTCGCTATGGCCACCCTCTGCTTCATGCCCCCGGAAAGCTGGTGTGGATAGTAATCCCTGTACTCCGAAAGTCCCACCTTGTTAAGGTATGTTTCCGCCTTTTTGAGGCGTTCGGCTTTATCCTTCATTCCGTTTATCTTAAGAGGATAGGCTATGTTATTGATGACCGTGATCCAGGGAAAAAGCTGGTTAAAATCCTGAAATACCATGGTCCTGTCCGATCCGGGGCTTTCAACCCTTTTGCCGTCCACCTCTATGGTCCCACTGTATTTTTCAAACCCAGCTATACATCTTATAAGTGTTGACTTTCCGCATCCCGAAGGTCCGAGGATACAGAGGAAATCCTCCCTGAAAAGATCAAAGCTCACATTATTTAACACCAGGGTAACAGGATTATCGTACTCCTTATGGAGATTTTCTATATGTAAAATAGGCTCCGTACTCAATGTACCATCCCCCATTTGACCACCGTATTCTTCTCAATAACCCTGAAAATACCGTATTCCACCACGATACCTATAAGTATTATCACTATGATGGTGGCAAAAATACCGGAAATATCCAGATTTGTGCGTCTGTCTGTAATATAGTAACCGATTCCGAGAGCACTTCCTCCCCCGAATACCATTTCGGCACTGATAAGCCCTCTCCATGCCCGGGCCCAGCCTACCTTGATACCGGAGAACAGCCGCTCAAAGGACGCTGGTAAATAGACCCCGAAAATAAGCTTCGCGCCATACAGCCCCATATTCTTTCCGACTTCCGTATATATCTTCGGAACAGCCTTAAAGCCGTCTATTATGCTCCTTGACATGGGCCAGATCACGGAGTGCACCACCATGAAGATGATGGCTTCATCTCCTATCCCCAGCCAGAGTATGGCAACGGGTATCAGCGCAATTCCCGGGATCAGGTCAAACATGCAGACCAGCATGTTGTAAATGGCGGAAAGGTTCTCGTTGATCGCAAAAAGACTGGACAGGATAAAAGCAAAGACCACCCCGATAAAAAGTCCCTCGATCAGAAGCCTTAAGGAATGCAATATCATCACTCCCAGCTCACGTTCCGTAAACGCCCTGATAAATGCATCTCCGATCATGGAAACAGAGGGGAATAAAAGCTCCGGCCATATATGCATACTGTAGAGTATCTGCCACAGAATAAGGATAAAAACCAGAAAGGCTATCTGTGCGCACAGCTTTTTATTCATCTCAATCGCCCTTTACACCATCGTATACAAGCTCGCTTATGGAGATAGGACCCTTATCCAGGAATCCTTCCTCCACCATAAAGTCCGCCATCTTCATTACTCCCCTAAGCTCCGGTGAATAAGATGACCTTTCATCCTGCATCCATTTCAGAATATCCTCCGCAGAGGCGTCGTATCCTTCGGAAAGGATCTTTGCTGTCTCTTCGGGGTTTGTTTTAATAAAATCATCCGCCTCTTTTAACGCCGTGAGTATTGCCTCATACACCTTAGGCCTGTCATTTTTAAGGCTTTCTGAAACTACCGAAACAAGGGCCGTGTTCTCCGGAGGCCAGATATTGGGATCTATCTCCAGCTCATGTATATCCGCCTCCTCATTTGTGGTCTCCATAAAATTATAGGGAGAGATGACCATATGACAGGGAACCGCACCGGATAACATAGCTGCGTAACCGTCCGCATTTCCAAGCTTGGTGAGATTGTTGTCAAGCGCCCTTGCATCCCCCAGCTCTGCCTTCGCCGCCATTGCAAGAAGGATATGGGGCTGGCTGTTGATATTCGTAATGGCTATCTGGTCGTCACTCTTTATATCTGAGAGCTTCTTTATTTCAGGCTTGTTTGAAAGTATGGCATAGGGCTGGGCCGCAAGACCGAAGGCTATCCTGTAAGGGCTTCCCGCCATGATACCGGTTATGGCCACCGGAACTCCCATGCTTCCCACATCCAGGTTTCCCGAGATAATGGCCTCGTTAACCTCAGCTCCGTTGCTCATTTCCACCCAGTTTACCTTTATGTTTCCGCCATAGGCCTTTTCAATAAGACCCTTTTCCTTCATTACCAGAAGTGGCGCATAACCTATGCTGGACTGATAGTTAATAGTGATCTCTTCATCACCGGCGCTTCCGCTTTCCGCACCCTTTGAACACGCAGAGGTAAAAACCGCAATTAATACAAGCAGAATGCATAAACCTGTTTTCAATGATTTCTTCATAATCCCATCCTCTTTTCTATTATTCTGAGAGCCACGCCATTTAAGGCCCGCTTATTTTATACTCTCTGCCAGAAGATCCGCTTCCAGCATTGCTTCTGTTATGGAAGCCGCCTCAAAGCTTACATGGTCAAACTCCCTTTTTATCTCCTCCGACAGGGCTAAAAGCATATCCCTGTCATCCCTGTCAAGGCCTAAGTCTTTTAACGTGAATACGTTATCATACTTCTTAAATATCTCCAGTGTTTCCCTTATCTCATCCGGGTTCCTTCCCTCCAGAAAAAGCTGGGTCATTATCCCGAAGGATACTATCTCACCGTGCATCTTTCTGTCCTGTCCCATATACCTTGTGGAGGTATGGTAAAAGGGATGGGCAAAACAGTAGCCTCCTGTCTTTTCCTGAAAAGCTCCCGCAAAGCCTGCAAGATAGATTACGGAATCCACCACATCCTTTGCCGCCTGTCCGAAAACCCCCTTCTTTCCTTCAAATAGGGCACGGAAGGTATTCTCTTCCAGTCTGTCAAAAGCGATCTCTGATGCATGGAGGGAAAGATCCATATGCATGGCCCTTTGATCGGTAAGAAATACATGCCGGGTCTCATAGTATTTGGCGAAGGTATCCACCACTCCGGAAAAGAGATACCTTTCAGGTGTGGAAAGGAGTATTTCCGTATCCGCTATCACAAGAAGAGGAGAATCCTTTAACACTATCCGTCCCGTATATGCTCCCCTGTCATCATATTCTATGACAAGGGCCGCCCAGGAAGCGCATGTTGCGGCTACCGTGGGTATTGCTATGACTCCTCTGCCGGCTCTCTCAGCTGCAGCCTTAGCCGTATCTATAGCCCTTCCCCCTCCGAGGACTATCACCCCGTCGGCCATGCTTTCCCTTATAAGTCCCTCGTAGTATTCAAACTGCCGCTTTGACGGATATCCGGAAAAAACCTCTGTCCGGACAGGGTCTGTCCCGTTTTCCTTCATGCTTTTAAGGAGAGGGTCGAGAGCCGCGTCAAGGGCGCGTTTCCCGCCTATTATCAAAGGCTTTTTACAAAATTCCTTAATATGGGTTCCGGCTTCCCTGATGACCCCGGCACCGCTTATGTATTTTTTAGGATTTTTTATAAGCATACTTTTTACTTTTCCCCGCTGAAACGGCTCATTTTGAAATCATACCATTTATCAGAGAGCGTAAGCTTCAGATCCCTTATCTTATGCTTCCAGGCCGGAACCTTTCTATCCTCTTCAAAGCGCTTCAGTCCCTCCGGGGTATGCCGCCATGTAATCCCCTGTTCTATTAAGTCCCTGCAGGGGGCACAGATCCCACAGGGCTCGCCGTTTACGGGCCAGTAGCAGAACCAGGTCTTATTTACGGAATCCGAAAAACCCATCTTCCGCATTTCCTCCATCTCCTGCTCCTTGGTATGCATGAAGGAAGGGGGCATCAGCACATGTTCCATAAGGATATATAGATTCTTTTCGGTCTTTTTGGGATCAAGTTTATAATACTCCATACCCTCATCCTGTATGGTCATTACAGCACCGCTTTCCCTTAAGGTCATGTTCCGCCTGTTTTTTGGATTATAAATAAAGGACACGAATAATCCGTCCAGATGCTCCTGTTTTGCAAACCTGGCAATAAAGCTGTACTGCTTTCCAAAGCCCTGGGTCTTAAACATATAGCGGTATGCCCTCTGTATTACAGGATCCGGTTTAATGGCATAAGTGGGTTTTGTAATAAGCTCCCTCACATTTGCTTTTGTACCGGGATTTAACCTGATGTCGTCGATTATGGATCTTATGGCTCTTAACTCATATTCCTCCGAGGGTCTGTGATCCCTTAGGTAATAGGGCTGTATCTCCACCGGGAACCTGGAAAAATAAGTCATGGTATATGAAGAATCCAGGCCTCCCGTATATAATACGTTAATGGTTTTCATCTATTCTGCCTTTCTTTACTTTCACACTGCTATACACAGTCTTTTTTGTATCACGTAAATGCTCCCTGTCACCACATCTGTGGCCAGCCCACTTCCTTTGTTATATTTCTTTTCTTACAGTATTCCAGGACTTCAGCCGTATATTTCCCGAAATAGGGCCCGGCTGCCAGCTGATGGGTAATGCCCGGCTGCTTCAGGTTCGCTTCAACCACAACAGGCTGTTCATCCTTATCTATACACATATCAAACCCCACCATTCCGAAGAACGCAATATCCTCATGGGCTTTTTCAGCGCATCTGCACATGGCATCATATCCCGGCAGGGTCATTCCCCTGAAATCCACGCTGTTGGGTATGCTGTCATGCTTGTTATAGAAACAGTCTGCAGCATAATCAGCGATCACGCCGTTTTCATCCACACCGATAAAATAACGGTCATCTCCCACATTATTGGCAAACTCTCCGGCTGCTCCGGTCTTGATATAGGTACTGGTCACATGCGCCCTTCCTTCCAGAAGCACGGTGACTACCCTCAGGGTATTTACGGATGTCAGGCTTAACGAAGAGAGTACTCTGTGCTGTTCTATGGGTATCTGCATTACGTAATTCCGTGTATATGTCTTCTCTATCTCATCAAGGTCAAAGGGTGCCTTCATAAGCGAAACCCCCTCCCCATGATGGGTGAACAGCGCCGGTTTTGCCACAAGAGCAGGGTATTCCTTCAGGATATCACCAGCCGTTTTCCTGTCAATAAGCTCAAAATCCTCATTCATATAATGCCCGTTTACATTGATCAAAACAGATCTGACTGTCCTGGCATTGGGGATAAAGCGCTTCAGATACGCTTTATTACCGTAAACGATGGAAAAATTCGGATGATTTAAATGAGGCCTTATGTCATATTCAAAAACTGTATCGGGAACAAAGGCCGGATCCTCAACACCTGACCTGGCGTAATACAGCCTGTGCCAATCCAGCGGTATCTCTATTCCCAGATGCTCCTTCCAAAAGGATTTTATCTCTTCCTTCTGCCTGTCTGTCAATTCAGGAGTGTCCTTAAGATACTTCTGTATCCCCTTTAATGCCATTGCCCTGTCCTTCATTCCGGAAAGAGCAAAATATGAATCAGCCAGTTCCCTTTTTATCTTATCCTTTTTACTTTCGTTCCTCATTTTCGCCTCTTCTTTCTTTTTCCCGGATTTAGGATCTGTTGATTTTGCAACAGTTCCTTATGTTCCGTTCTGTTTTTTTCTTAGATATCTGTCCCAGACCTTATATATGCCAAACAATGAGCAACAGCCTATACAGAACGCCAATACCCATCTAACTATCATATATGGATATATAAGCTGGATCAAAAGCCCCAGTAAAGTCATGACAAACAGAATCAGGAACATGAACCGGTTGTCATACACCACGGTAAATCCGTATTTTCTGCTGATAAAATAATGTATCAGAAGCAGCAGTACAAATCCCGCAAGAGTTGTATATGCCGCAGCCTGAAAACCGAACATGGGTATGAATATAAAGTTTGTTACCACATTAAAGGCTGCGGCCACAAGGGTGCCGATGGAAACAATTCCGGTTTTCTTTTCATACTGTTCCACATCCACATAGCAGGTATAGGCAAATTTATATCCGTATCCCAGCATTACCGGCGGCACCAGATAGGCGGCTTCTGCATACTTATCCCCACCCAGTATCCATATTATCTCCGGTGCCAGCAGCACCGAGCCTGTTACGATTACGGAAAAACCTGCGATATAATACCTGTTGACCTTTTTAATAATATCATGCTCCTTTGCATGAAGCTTTTCAAAAAGCCAGGGCACCATTGCCTGATTGAAGCAGGTCATAAGGGTGGAAACCACCATTCCCCCCGAATAGGCCAGGGAGTATATACCGTTTGCTTCCTTTCCGATCATATGAACTATCATCACCTTATCGGAGGAACCCAGAATGATATTTGATAACAGGTGCGGTATTATGGGTACACTGTAGGACGCCGCATATTTCCAGGCGTTGAAGTCTATGATCTTCCTGCCCTTTATCATTACATAGATAAAGACCACTATATAGATCACTGTATTTGTGATCTCAGCACCCATGATTCTTCCGAATAGCTTGTCTTCACAGAGATATACCGCAAGAACTGCAAAAAATGTGGAGCTTACGGAAATGAAAATAGACAGTGCCACCTGAGCCTTGTATTTTTGCTGTATCCGGTGCTTTGCCTGGATGATATCAAGGCTCGGAGCCACCAGAAGCTCAATGAACATCACATGGATATATAACGGTTCAATGGCCAGAAGTCCAGAGAAAAAGTCCATAAAAGCAATGACCACGGCATAGAATAAAGCCGTTGTCATAGTGCCGAAAAAGGTTATGGAAGATACATAACCGTCAAAATCATCTTCGTAATCAAATTTTGCCCTGGCAACGGAGGATTGGAGATGAAGGGTGCAGACCACTGCGCAGATAGCAAGCCATATATGGAAATTGCTGTTTGCACCGTAATCGGATTTTGTCAGAAGCCTTGCGAATATGGGAGTGCTGATAAAGCCTATTCCCTTCCTTAAAAAGGAGCTGGCGGTATACCATACCCCGGCTTTCAGAGCTTTCTTTTCCGTTGTATTGTTATTGCTTTTATTGGACATATTAATTCTTAATTCTGATAAAGAAAGCCTTGATCTTTCTCCGTACCTTTCTTATGACATAGCTCCCCTGTACAAGGAATAAATAAGGAGAGATAACGAAGGCTTCGGCATATTTTTTCACAGCCCTTTTCTTTAACTGCCTGTCTCCGGTGACATTTGCCCCCTCCATCAGATGATGGGCGATATGGAAAACGAAATTAAACCTGGCTCCCCGGCTTTTTTCTATATCTTCCCTGTACTTATCGTATATTATCTCATAACCTTTAACACATTTTTCCCAGTTGTGGGAAAGCTGCTCCTTGCCCTTTTCCTTATAATATCTGTAGAGCAGCTGCGGGCTCCATATGGATTTATACTCCCTTGTGATACGAAGCCACATCTCGTAATCCTGTCTTGCAGGCAGGGCTTCATCAAACATCCCCACCTTTTCAAAAACCGTTTTCGGGATCACTGCCTGGGTGGTGGTGCCTATTCTGTCACTTAAGAGCAGTTCATCAAAGGTCAGGTTTTCTCCCCGTATAAACTGCCCGATCCTTGGGGGATCAAAGGTATTATCAATAAGATAACCCCGGCTGTAGCTAAGTCCCGCTTCCGGGTTATTTTCCAGAAGCTCTACCTGGACTGCTGTCTTTTCCGGCAGCCATTCATCATCATCATCGAGAAATGCCACATACTTTCCCTTTGCGTTTTCGATGCCGGTGTTTCTGGCTCTCTGGGCGCCGTGTCCGTTCTCTGTCTTTATGACAGTAACATTCTCCCTGCCCTCCGATAACTCCCTAAGAGCCCCTGAATAAACCTCACTTCCTTCACCCCGGTTATCATCGATGATGAGGATCTCAAGGGGCGCATAAGTCTGGGAGAGCACACTGTCAAGGGCTCTCCTCACCGTTTCCTTATTCCTTTTATAGCTTGTGATCACGCATGTCACAAGGGGTTTATTCTCAGGCATAGTTTTTATATTATATCACAGTTTCGGAAAATCTCATCCATATCTTTTTATCACAACTGATCTTAAGCACATCTCCGCCTTTTTTATCAGGAATACAGGCAGCACTCTCCCGGACTTAAGGCAGTTTATCTCTGTACGGAGTAAAAATCCGGTGTCCTTAGTTTCCGTCTCCCTGAGTATATCCCTGTAGGGCTCTCTCTTAAGCAGCGCCTTATATTCCTTCATCCGTTCATTTAGGGACATTCTGTTATCCGGATTCAGATACAGAAGCTCCAGATATTCCCCAAGAAGCACCTTTATGTACTTCTTTCTTACAGCCTCCTTAAACCCACTGCCCTTTCCCCGTTTCTCCACAAAATCCATATAGGCCGAAAGGGTCTTTTCCATGATGGAAACGATCTTCGGATTAAACCTGCGGCTTACTGAGCTTCCCGAAATCCTGTAGTGATAGCCGGGAAAGGGAAGATATGAAAAGCTTTTGCAGTAGTCCAGAAGCGTCAGGACAAATACTGTATCCTGTCCCTTTATAATACCAGGGGTGTATCTTACAGCGTTTTCCTCTATTACGCTCCGCCTTATAAGCTTTCCCCAGGGAGCCCCGATCTCCACGGCTCCCAGCCTTTTATCACCTCTTAAAACCGCCATTTCCAGCGTATCAGCCTTCCAGAGATCAGGATCTATGTGGGACAGCACCCTTCTTATCTCGCGGTTTGTATAGCTGGTGGAGTAGCCGAAAAACAGGATGTCGCATTTCCTCTTCTCCATTTCATCATATACAGCCCTTAAACAGCCCTCTGACACATAGTCATCTCCGTCCACGAACATGACGTACCTGCCCTTTGCGGCGTCAAGACCTGCATTTCTGGCCACTGAGGTTCCCTTGTTTTCCTGGTGTATGGCTTTGATGAAGTCATATTTTCCGGCATAGTCATCTATTATCCTGTCACAGCCGTTTTTCGAGCCGTCGTTTACCACTATTACCTCAAGATCCTGAAAATCCTGTCTTATAAGGCTATCAAGGCACTCCGACAGATATTCATGCTTTGTATTATAGACCGGAATAATAACAGAGATCCCCATAATGCTCCTTTTTCCCTATGCCCTGATATCATAATGCCAGTACAACGTTGTAACTATTCAGAACCCCCGCACCGCACCTGAAAGCCACAACGCAGCCAGGGTCAAAAACCTCAGAAACGTTCTGTCTTGTGCGTGTTGTATGATCAGGTTCCGGGCTGTGAGGAAACACCGGTACTTAGGCCGCGTCCTTTGCGGCCTTATGTAACGTTGTGTTTCCGGTTCAGAGCGAAAGCGCCCCGGAATTTGATCATACAACACGCACAAGATATACTTTATCAGGGTTTTTGACCCTTGTATCATATCATCCTGTAGCACTCCGCTTTTTCGTGCAGTTTCATAAGATCCCCCCATTCCCTGTTGGTTTCCGGGGGATCAAAATCCGAAAGCCCACTGCCGGAGGTGAAGGTGATCTCACCAAAATACAGCTTTCCATTTACTTCAAAAAAATCTATCCGGGCACAGATAAACCCCTGGGACAGCACTTCCGATATTTCCCACATCTTCCTTAAATTGACAGGAGCGGGAGGGTCTGTGTCAAAGTTCGGTACCAGCATCGTGACCGGAAGCTTATTCCAGTCCCTGTCATAGAGATTTCTCCTGTGGTCTGTGTGTCTTCCCCTGTCTATCCAGATCACATGGGGCTTCCCGTGAAAGCACATGACCTTATAGTCATCGAGCTCATGTACCCCGTCCCCAATGTACTCCTCCGCGATGATCTTTCGTTTCACATCCCGGTATTGCATCTCGTAGCCCATAAAGCAGGCGAAGTCGGTATTCATCCAGCGCTTAAGCTTATTTCTGGCCTTTTTTTCATTGAGCTTATGCTTATCCGGCACCACGATATTCCATCCGGAGCTGTGATTTGTCTTTAATACAAAGGAATCCGGCAGAGAATCAAAATCTATGTCCTCTGCCCTGTCCCATACCTTAAGGAGCGGAACCAGGTATTCCTCCCCCACCTTTTCCTTTATCCACTGCCGTACCAGAAATTTATCGCAGAGCATGGTCTTTTCCGGTGTGACATCATAGATCTTCAGCCACTGTATCTTTTCGCTGAAGGTTTTCGGGTCTTCAAGGTTCAGTTCCCTGCCCTTACGGCTCCTGTACCATTGCTTCAGGGCTTCCGGCAGTCCTTTTTTACAGGCGAGCCTCTCATACCAGGCTCCCCTTAAAAACTCCCACTCTTCATTTATTTCAGGCGGAAGGATATTTCGAAGTGTATCTTTGATTCCCATATTTTGTACCTTGCCGCAGGCAAGTGTGCCCATCGGTGACGTGTCTGCACGGCACCGATGAAAGTTTGAAAGTATTACTTTCAAACTTTGTACCTTACCGGATCACATGTGCTTATTTGTCTTAAATTTAAGTGAATCCCTGTTGGCCTTTTTGATAAAGTCCTCATAGGCTATACGGAACAGCTTTATAAAGACGAACCTGGGAAGCCTCTTATACAGGATCTTCTCGATCTTCAGGATAAACCCGTTGTCGGCAGGCTGCTTTACGTAGTCATTCCAGGGAGAAAGAGCGATATATTTGTCAAAGATATCGTTGTCGGGATGCACATTATCCCTGTGCCAGGGAAATTCCCCCACAAACCTGAAAAAGTGGTATATCACCGGGCTTGTAAGTCCCGCCCTCATCTCCTCCGGGGCGTAAAAACCCTTGCCCCCAAAGGTCCTGAAATAGGATCTTAAAGAAAAAGCCAGATAAGCCGGCTGAATATTGTAGCGGGGGCTCAGCTTCATTATCTCCCCCTTTAATACCACATTGATGAGATCCTGATCCGGTGATGCATACCAGGCTCTCACATTTTTCACGTGGTCTGCTATTCTCTCGGAGCATCTCCTCTCCCTCCACTTTTTCATGGAAAACAGCATGACCCCGGAATTGTAGTAATAGTCGGCCATATCAAAGCCAAGCCGCATCTTATGCCTTCTGACCAGGGAATCCATGCACATGGCTACCGGATGCTCTCCCATATCCATGGTAATAAGCGGATCCAGCTTTCCGGTCACTATGGTATCCGCATCCAGATATAACAGCCTGTCAATATCATCATTCAGTGCGAAAGACAGAAAGAGCCGCATATTGGCGGCATAAGACCCCCGGTATGAAGGCATGCGCATTTCCTTCATAAGGGAAATCAGATTATCCGTGTCCACAAAGCAGAGATAGTTTCCGAATTTTGCGGAAAGTGCCCTGAATCTGTCCATGGAAAAGGGAGAAAGATCCTCCCCCAGTATATAAATCCTGATCCTGTCTATATGCTTGTTGTTCACAAGCATTGAAGTCATGCTGGCTCCCGCGTAAGGAGCGTATTTCTCGTTGAATTGATAAAGGACGTTAAGCTCCATCCGTATCCTTTCCCGTCATTTCCTGATGATCCCGGCTGCTTTCAGCCCCCGTGTCAAAATTAATGCGCCGCTCCTCCACCACCAGAGGCCGGTGCATTATCCTTGTATTTATATTTAATATGTATTCACCCAGAAAACCTATAAAAAACAGCTGCAGCGACCCGATAAGGAACACTCCTATCAGCATGGGAGCGTATCCGGCGGAAAAGCTGTACCAGTGGGTGAGCTTCATGACCGTATAGTAGATGGCGATACAGAAGCTTATGATCCCGGCAAAAAATCCGAAAAAGGTGGCAAGCCGGAGCCCCACCTTTGTATATGAAGTAATGGAGAGCATGGCAGCATCATAGAGCCTGTAGAAATTGTTGCTGGTCTTTCCTGCCCTGCGCTTTGGCTGCACAAAGGGTATTTCCTTCCTTTTGAAATTGTATTCGGCCACAATACCCCTGAGGAAAGGTATGGGATCGTCCAGCTGCTTTAGCAGACTTATAAAGGATCTGTCATAGAGCCCGGTTCCCGTAAAATTCTCAATCATCTTCACATCGGACATATTCTTTATAACACGGTAGTAAACAGTCCGTAAAAAATAAATGAAGGCGTTCTCCTTGCTCCCCTTCTTTATGGCGCTCACAATCTTATAGCCGTTTTCCCATTCATGGACAAACTGTGGGATAAGCTCCGGAGGATCCTGAAAATCACAGGCCATGGATATGGTACAGTCTCCGCTTGTCTGGCACATCCCGTAAAAGGGTGAATTAAACTGCCCGAAATTGGTGACATTGAATATGGCCTTTATCCTCTTATTCTTTGCGCATATTTCGATCAGTCTGTCCCTGGTACCATCTATGGAAAAGTTATCTATAAAGATCAGTTCATAATCGTACTCAGGGAGCTCATTTTCCATGATCTCAACGATCCTGTCGCTTATGGGATCCACGTTCTCCACCTCATTATAGCAGGGGATCATTATGCTTATTAGTTTTTTTCTGCTGGCTTCGTTTTCTGCGCTCATATATTATGTTAACCTGTCTGTGACTGTATAATAACAGTCATCGTAGCTTTTCATATACAGTCTTCCTGTTTTTCAGATCTTTGCCGCCTCGCTTTTCACGGCTTCATATTCCTCCCTTGGCAGGAAGGGGAACATATCGTCAATAGCCGCAGAAACTATGGAACCGTCCTTAAGCACCTTTGATGAGGTCTTGGGTTCAAAGTCCTGGGAATCATCCAAAACAGCCTCCAGAAGCACCGCCCCCTTTGTTCCAAGGGCTTCCCCGATCACCTTATCCGCGTTCTTTAAGGAATCCACCTTCATATAAGGTATATCAAAGGCTGCGGCAAGCTTTTTAAGATCCGGGAAGGATACTCCGCTCTCCTTATCTATGCCCACGTGCTCTCTCCCCGAAAACAGGTTTTTCTGGGTCTGTCTTATGGAATGGTAACCGTTATTATTCAGGATGATGATCTTTATATCAAGGTCATTATGCTTTATGGTCTGCAGCTCCTGTAAATTCATCATAAAGGAACCGTCCCCGTCTATGGCTATTATCCTCTTTCCGCTGCCTGACGCAGCGGCTCCCAGTGCAGCCGGCAGGGCAAAGCCCATTTCCGCGGAGCCGGAATTTGTAAAGATCCGGCAGCCCTTTTTAAGCTTCAGGGTCTGAAATACCTGTACACAGGCCGCCCCGTTTCCGCAGATGACCGCATCCGAACCGGTGAGTTTTTCGGAAAGCCTGTCCAGAAAAGCGTAGGGGTTCATGGGTTTAGGCTTTTCCGAATGCTCCGGAAGTGCGATGGGATAGCGCTCCTTTAATTTCCTGCACCACTTAAGCCAGGCCTTATGGTTTCCCACCTCATCCACAGAGGCATGAGCCAGCTCGGCACAGATATCCTTAACATCCGCATGCACCTTCATATCTATCTTTACGGTAGGCTTATTTAGTTCATTTTCATCTATATCCACCTGGATCTTATAGGCATTTTCCGCAAACTGGTGCTTATTATAGCTGATATTCCGGATATTCATCCTGCACCCCAGAACGATCAGAAGGTCCGCAGCCTGCACGATGAAATTAGCAGCTCTCTGGCCTACCGTTCCCGGTATTCCCACATAATAGGGATTGTTATCCCAGAGAAGATCCTGGGCATTCCAGCAGGTCAGCACCGGTATCCTTAAAGCGCTGGTGGTCTCTATAAACTCCTTATAGGCCTCTCCCAGTCTTATCCCCTCTCCTGCCAGGATCACGGGGCGCCTGGACACCTCAATTCTTTCTATGATCCTGTCCGCATCCGACTTATCAAAACGCGGCTGTTCCAGCTTTTCGGTGTTTTCCCTTACAAAGCCCGTAAGCTGTTCGGTCTCCACAATGGCTCCCTGTATATCCAGCGGAACATCTATCCACACCGGCCCCCGTCTGCCGTGGGTTGCGAGATACCAGGCTTTTTCAAGCTGATACCTTATCTCATAGGGCTTTTCTATCATCACCGCCAATTTGGTAATGGGCTCCACTACCCTTACGATATCACATTCCTGATCTCCCAGCTGTCTTAAGGAACAGCCGGTATATCTTACGGTGGTTTCCCTCTTCACCTGACCGGAGATCACAAACATGGGAACGGAATCCACAAAGCAGTCAAAGACACCGGTTATGGCGTTGGTCCCTCCGGGCCCGCTGGTCACACAGACAGCAGCCACCTTTCCCGTAAGCCTGGTGTATCCCTCCGCCGCTATGGCGGATCCCTGTTCGTGGTGGTTGTAAATACAGCGCAGCCCCTTATGATGACCAAATGCATCATTTAAGTGCATGGCTCCGCCGCCGGTAACGGTAAAAACCGTATCCACCTTATGATTAACCAAAAAATCAGCAATATAATCCGCAATTCTGATTTTCATAGCCTGTACCTTTATCCTTTATCCTTTTTTTGTATTTTTCTATACCATGATAGCACGAAAAACAATATTATTCCAATAAGGGTTAAATACGCTCCGGTTCTTAATAATGGTGTTTCGTACCTGAGCTCTATGCTGTGTATTCCATTAGCCACCGGGACTGCCATATACATGAGATCTGCCCTGTATACCCGGGTTTTAACCCCGTCCACAAAGGCGCTCCATCCCGTACTGTAGGGAACGGACAGCATAAGAAGCCTGGCCTTATCAGTGTCAAGGGAACAGCTGATCTTATCCCCGGTGATCTCAATATCCTCCGGCAGTACCTCTCTCATTTCCGAGATCCCCTTAAATACGCTTTCCACATTCTGGGATCTGACCTCAAGGGAATCAAAGGTATATATCCCCGGCTCCCTGAAGGAGATGGTGGCGGTCTTTTCACCCTTTCCGGTAACACCGAGATTTACAAGGAAGTTCTTTCTTCCGCAATAAAAATCATTCCGCTCATTATAGAATTCCACGATATTCTCGTGACCGTCATTTATTATCATAAGACTTGTGACGCTGGGTCTGGAATCCGTGGTATTCCTGTCCCTGACCTTGGCCTGTTCATAAGGAGTGAGCCCCGCCCATGCCCCGTCGTCATATTTTTGTCTTTCGTTATAGCCCTGAAATTGAAGGTTTGAAAAGAAGAGATATGTTTCAGCCTCATCCGTGCCCTCAAAGCTTATCTCCACACCGGCATTTTTTCTCACTGTAAAGGAATTTCCGGTGATATCCATGTCTCCCTTTTTCTCAATGCTCTTTAACACATCAACGGAATCATCCTTGAAAGATCCCACTTTGTATCCCATGGAAAGCAGATCGTTAAAATCATCTTTCTCCGGCACCGCTCCGGAAACAAGCGCCTTCTGTCTTCCGGTCACAAGGGCCTTATCAAAATCATCGGGATTGATTATCCTGTCTGTAGTATATACAGGCGGCAGGGCATTTTCATTTTCATAAATCACAACCCTTCCCTTATCCGTATCCTTTTTGGATATCTCCTTAAATCCTGAGGGTACCACCCATGAATCATCCTCTCCCGCCATAAAGTATTTTACATTGGCCAGCGCCTCAAGACCTGCACGATGCTCCACGCCCTCATAGTCATAGTCTTTGGGCCAGTTCATATACATACTGTTAATAAAGTCCGAAATATATGGACTTGTGAGGGAAAAATAGAACTGGGTTCCCTTAAACCCCGTCTGTATGGAATTATTCTGTGTTTTACCGGGTCCTGCGATCTCCGTCCTGAAAAAACCACCGTCATTAAGCTCATCCGCCATATCACTGTATGTGGTATCGTTAAGCTCCCTGTCCGCCTGATGGAAATCCTTAAACTCGTCTAAAAACTTACTGTCCGCAGTTGAATAGGCATACCATCCGTTTAAGAAAAGAGACATGGTAAGAACGGTAAAAAATATGCCCTTATACAGCCCTTTTGGTGTATACTCGTTTAATACAGCCATGGAAAGGGCAAAGAGGAGTACAAGGGACAAAAGTGACTCCTCGCTTCGTACAAAAAAGAAAGCCGCCGTTGCCCATGCGAAGATAAAGAGTATCCTGTAAAAATACTCCTTTCTGTCATAATCGATCCTTTTTTTATCCGAAAGTACTGTAGCAGTCACGACCGCTGCCGAAAGAGCCCAGGCAAAGGTCCATCGGTTCGTGACATAGGCAAAGCCGTTTAATGCAAAGCCGCAGGCGGGTATCATCGCAAAGGCCGTAAGCACGATAAATCTCAATCGTATCCTCTTGATCTCCCTTTTACTCCCGGAGTAAGTAAAGATCAGCATCACGGAAAAAACACCCACCGCCGTAAAGCCCATAAGTGTCCAGTTTCCGGCACGCCTTGTGATCATGAGATCCGCTGCGATGGTGAGGTAATGCTTTAATGAATACAGCACCGGAACATACTTCTGTGCCGCAAATCTCTTGGATGAAAACATAACATTGAGAACCGGCAGCAGTATAACCGCAGACAGCAAAAATGCATCAAGTCCGTATATCAGAAATTCCGCAAATCTCTTTAAGAAATCAGTGATAACGGTTTTAAGTCCCGGCCGGACGGAGTATCTGTCCTGCTCCTCACAGAAAAACTTATGGGCGATATACAGCATAAGAAGCACAATTTCCATGTAGAAGAAATAGAAATTAGCCGCGGCAGCCGCCGCTACTGACAGTATGAATACCGCCGGGGAACCTTTCTTAAAAATACGGTCTGTGCCGTAGATCATCCAGGGAAAATAGCACACAGGCACCATAAAAATGCCGTGCATAAGACCCAGTATAAGCCCAAAGGCCGCAAAACAGTAGATAAAGGCTCCAATCAGGGTATAGAACCTGCTGTTGCCCCTTTCAAGCGAGAGCAGCGAAAAACCCAGTCCCCCAAGATATGACCGCAGGAAAAAAAGAAAAGCATAAAAGAACTCCATGACGGACACGGGAACAAATACCGACAATAAGGTAAGGGGATCCCCTATGGCATAGTAATGGAGGGTTGTAATGATATCCGAGCCGTAGCCTATGGAAAAATCCCACATGGGAAGCTTAAAGCCCTCCCCTGCGAAGACCCCGTGAAATAAGGCTTTCAGATACTTACTGTAGTAGAGAAGCCCGTTATAGTGCTGTTTTAAGCCGTCCTGCTGCCAGATAAAGCTTTTATGGAAATACGGAAAATACCAGAATACCAGCAGGGAAAACACACAAAACAACACCGTGTAGGATATGAAAAACGCATATCTGTGTTTTTTGAAGCTTAAATAAACCGAGTATATCCTGCTCATAATGTTTCTTTTATATCAGTCCTCCCCGTTGTAGCAGTAAATGATCTCCATGACCTCCTCCGGTGAACAGGCTGTCCCGATATTGTTATATTCATCCACATCCTCTTTTGTTTTGAAGCCGAATCCGTATGTCACACCGATAAACAGACATCCGGCTTTCTGTGCCCCCAGAGGGTCAAAGACAGTATCCCCGATAAGCACGGCTTCGTCAGCTCTGATGCCGAATTTTTCACAGGAAAGGGTGACCGTATCCTCTTTTTTAATGGAATCGAAAGCATCCGTACCCACCACGCTGTCAAAGAGGCCGGACATATCATACTTCTTAATGATCCTCTCAGCCATGTCCTGTTTTTTTAACGTGCATACTCCCAGATAATAGCCCCGGTCCTTAAGCTTTTTTAAGGTTCCCTCAAGGCCTTCATAGGGATCACACTCCTCTACATAGCCCTTTCCCCTGTATATCCTTCGGAACACATCTCCGGCTGCAGCTGCCTTATCCTCACTCATACCGCATCTGTCCCTGAAGCTCATCTGTATGGGGGGACCTATGAAAAAATCCACCTCTTCCGTGGGGATCCTTTCTATGGAAAGCTCATCACAGGCTTCTATCAGAGCCTTTTCTATTCCTCTTTTTGTATTGAACAGGGTTCCGTCCATATCCCACAGAACCGCTTTAATCCTTTTATCTGTCATATTGAGATCCTGTTACAAAACTGACACTCATTTTCTTTCTCACATCACTTATGATATTTCCGGTATAGGAATTGAGCTTGATGGCGTAATCAGCCGCAAATTCATATTCCATGCCGGGATCCGAGTAATTCCTTCCCCTTTCGGCGATATAACCGTCAAAACCCGCCAGTGCCGCGTCCTTAACTCCGGTCTTTAATAAGAGCCTTAAAAACATGGGCAGGGAATTATCCGGGATCTCAAAGCTTTCATCTATAAGCCCGGAATAATCCACATTGTAGTCAAAATCGTCCTTCACCGCGGTGACATTGCTGGTGGCGATCACAGGCAGCTTCTTTTCACCGTTCCTCTTTTCAAGAGCCGAAGAGAGCTGCATATACCGCTTCGAATTGCTGATGAACAGCATATCCGTTTCAAAATCCCCGGGCAGGAAATTTATTGAAATAACAAGGGGCTTTTCCTTTTCAATATAGGCCCTTATCCTTTCCTTTTCCCTCTTTATGGAAGGTCCGGGTCCAAGAACCAGTATGCTCCCGGCTTCCTTCAGCAGGGAAGAAAGGTTCCTTATGCTCTCTTCATCATTTATGTTATTTTTCTGGTACTCCACATAGAGCTTTTCTATGTATTGCTGATTAAAGGCAAGTCTCTCCTTTTCCTCTATCCCAGAGAGGATATCATCCACCTGTTTCACGGAAAGGGTCTTTTTCTTAAGAAGATACTGGGGATATTTGGGATGGCAGTCATTGCTGGCACAGAGGAAATACTGCATCTGATAACCCCAGGGGGATTTTTCATAGATCTTCATTATCCCCGTATCTATCATCTCAAGTATCTGGCTGGTGTGATAAGCGCTGCCCTTGTTTTCATTCATATAGGCCGTAAGGAGCTCTAAGGGGCAGTTTCCTGCGGATTTTCCCATACCGTAGGCGGAGCCGTCTATAATGATATCCCTATCCGAAGCTGTTTCCATAAGCGCCACGGAATTGGAAAAGGCCAGTTGGAAATTGTTATGGGCGTGATATCCGATTTTAATACCCTTTTTTAATCTGCCGTCTATCAGGTCAAAGATATGCAACAGCTGCTTTCTGTCCAGAAGCCCGTAGGTATCCACGATATACATGGCAAATGGATCGAGATCGTTTATCTCATCCACCAGCTCCATCATCTCTTCATCATCATAGCCGGTGACCGAGACCGGCTGTGCTCCCACGAGATACCCCTTCTTCTTTAACTCCCTGCAGAATTCTATGGCCTCGTGGCGGTTTTTCTTCTTTATCATCACCCGTATTCCGTCTATTTCGGAATCTTTTTTATCCTTTATCCGGGATATATCGCAGCAGCCGTAGTCTATCATGGCAAATATTTTTGAATTGCCGTGATACAGTCCCTTAAGCAGCCTGTCCATGCCTTCGGAATCCGGAGTGATGGTCCGGTCCGGATCAAATACCTCTCTCTCATCCAGGAACCCGGCCTCAATGAGATCAATGCCTGCCGACACCGATCTCTCAAAGAGACTTACTATATCTCCTCTTCCAAAACGCCATTCATTTATGAACCCCCCGTCCCGGAGAGTACAGTCCAAAAGTGCGATGTTTTTCATATATTGTTTGCCGCTTCCCTGATAACCTTTATCATCCTGTGGAGACGTTTTTCATCCATCCCCGGGTAAAGCCCGACCCAGAATGAATCCCTCATTATCCTGTCCGTATTCTCTAATTCCGATACAACCCTGTATGCCCTTTCGTCATTCCTTATCTCATCAAAACAGGGATGCTTAAGGATATTTCCCGAAAACAGCATCCTGGTCTGGATCTTTTCATTTTCCAGATATTTAACTATTTTGTTTCTGTCACAGCCCTCTCTGACAGTCAGAAGAAACCCGAACCAGGAGGGCTTTGACCCCGGTGTCTCCTCCGGAAGGATAAAGACCTCCTGCATATCCTTTAATCCCTCTTTCATGATATCAAAGTTCTCCCTCCTTCTCTTTACGAAGAAAGGCATCTTCTTTAACTGGGCACAGCCGATGGCAGCCTGCATATCAGTGGCTTTAAGATTATATCCCAGATGGGAATAGACATATTTATGGTCATAGCCTTCGGGCAGCAGCCCGTATCTGGCGTCATAACGGTGGCCGCAGGAATTATCCACCCCCGGAGGACAGCTGCAGTCCCTTCCCCAGTCCCTCATGGAGCGTATTATCTTGCTTAACAGGGGATCGTTGGTGTAAACTGCGCCCCCTTCACCCATGGTCATGTGATGGGGCGGATAAAAGCTTGATGTCCCCATATCCCCTATGGTGCCGGTGAGCTTTTCCTCTCCCCCCATCTCATATACAGAGCCCAGGGCGTCGCAGTTATCTTCAATAAGCCACAATGAGTGGGCGTCGCAGAAATCCTTTACAGCCTTAATATCAAAGGGATTTCCCAGGGTATGGGCGATAAATACCGCCTTTGTCTTCTCTGAATAAGCGCTCTCCAGCATGGACACATCGATATTGTATCCCGGTATGGTCACATCCAGAAATACCGGTACCGCACCGTACTGGATAATGGGTGCCACCGTTGTGGGAAAGCCCGCTGCAACAGTTATAACCTCATCTCCTCTTTTAATCTGCCGTTCCTTTAGAAGAGGGCTTGTAAGGGTCATAAAGGCGAGTAGATTTGCGCTGGACCCGGAATTCACCACTGAAACGCTCTTTACTCCCAGATATTTAGCAAATTCCCGCTCAAACTCTGCAGTATACCGCCCTGCCGTAAGAAAGAATTCCAGGGAGGAATCCACGAGATTTACCATTTCTTCCGAATCATAGTATCTTCCCCCATAGGGTATCCTGTCCCCCTCTGTATAGGGTTTGTCCTTTTTATGATACTTCCCGGCGTATTCCCTTACTGCCGCAAGTATCTCCTCTCTTGCCTCTTTTTCACCCATATTATCAAACATCAGTCTTTCCCCATTCCGTAACATAATTATCTATCTGCCGCAGGAGCTCTCCTCTCACATCTCCGCCCTTCACATATATCCTGCTCCAGAGCACCGTATTCCTTACGGCGTCCTCCACATTCCATATACTCTTCCAGCCAAGCTTCTCCTTAAGCTTGGTGCAGTCCAGCCGTAAGAATGCGGCTTCATGGGGTCCTTTTACCTCACCCTTTACGATGCTTAAACCTTCTCCCCATTCCCTGCAAAAGATCTCCGCCAGCTCTCCGGCGCTTTTCACATCACTTAGCTCCGGCCCTACATTGTAATAGTCTGCGAAGCTTAAATCCCCGTACTGGCGCATGGCAATATCGGTGTAAACCATCACCGGCTCCATTACATGCTGGAAGGGGCGGGTGGAACCCGGGTTCCTTATGACCACGTTTTCCCCTTTCTCGGCAGCCCTTACACAGTCCGGTATAAGCCTGTCGGAGGCAAAATCCCCGCCGCCTATGACATTTCCTGCCCTGGCGGTGGATATGGCGGGAGCGTCCTCCGTATTAAAAAAGGATTTGACATAGCTGTGGGTCACAAGCTCCGAGCAGGATTTACTGTTGGAATAGGGATCAAAGCCGTCAAGGGGCATATCCTCTGTAAAAGCAGTGTCCTTATCCTCATTCAGATAGACCTTATCGGTGGTCACATTCAGAAAAGAACGGACACTGTCCGTATTTCTGATACATTCAAGGATATTCACGGTACCCATTACATTTGTCTCATATGTAAGCCTGGGCTCCTTATAGGAAGTTCTCACAATTGGCTGGGCCGCCAGATGAAAAACGATCTCCGGCTTATTTTCCCTAAAGGTCTTTAACAGCTTATCATAATCCCTAACATCCCCGATGATATGATTTATGTCCCCTTCAAGACCACACAACTTAAAAAGGGAAGGCGTGGTAGGCGGCTCCAGGGAATAACCGGTGACTATTGCTCCTGCCCTTACGAGGACAGAGCTTAAGTATCCTCCCTTAAAACCGGTATGCCCGGTTATCAGTACCTTTTTTCCTTTGTAAAATGAAATATCTCTCATTCCCATACCTTCCATGGCGCATTGCCAGCGGCCCAAAGCCTTTCCAGCTCTTCCTTCTCCCTCTGGGTATCCATGCACTTCCAGAAGCCCCTGTGAAGAAAGGCCCTGAGTTCATCATCATGTGCCAGCTGCTTTAAGGATTCCTTTTCAAACACGGTATCATCGCCATTAATGTAGTCGAAGATCCCGGGCTCGAAAACCATGTATCCGCCATTTACCACACTGCTGTCCTTCTCTTCCTTTTCAGAGAATTCGTGTATCTTTCCGCCCTTTCCTATATCCAGGACTCCAAATCTCTGATCCACCGCTATGGCGGTAAGGGTCCCGGTCTTTCCGTGGGACCTGTGAAATTCAAGAAGCTTCCTTATATCCACGTTGGAAACCCCGTCACCGTATGTCAGCATAAAGGTTTCATCTCCGACGTATTCCCGGATCCTCTTTATCCTTCCCCCTGTCATTGTCCTGAACCCCGTATCCACCAGCGTCACCTTCCAGGGCTCGGCATAGTGGTTATGGACCTCCATCTCGTTTTTTGAAAGATCGAAGGTGACATCCGAGGAGTAAAGATAATAGTCCGCAAAAAACTCCTTCACCATATGCTGTTTATATCCAAGGCATATCACAAATTCATTGAAGCCGAAATGTGAGTATTCCTTCATGATATGCCATAATATGGGCTTTTCGCCGATCTCGATCATGGGCTTGGGCTTTAAGTGGCTCTCCTCCGAGATCCTGGTTCCAAGTCCTCCCGCAAGTATAACAACCTTCATTATCTGTCGATGCCGCTCCTTCTTATTTTCAACATCCGCCGCTTTTAATAACGGCGCTGACTCTTTTCTGCGTCTCCGGTTTGTGTAAGGCTACAGGCTCTTAAAGACCGGATGCTCTATCATTCTGGAGGCTTCGTCGAAATCCACCGGTTTACTGAAATAATATCCCTGGGCTATGTTGCATCCCATCTCAAGAAGGGCTTTTCCCTGCTCGATGTTTTCCAGTCCCTCCGCGATAACCGAAATATTCAGTCTGCTCGCAATATTCACAATGCTCTCAATGAGGATCCTTGATTTGTAGTCGTCAGGCAGCTTTGAAACAAAGCTCCTGTCGATCTTCAGTGTATCCACATCGATATTATGCAGGAGTGAAAGGGATGAATAGCCTGTACCGAAATCATCTATGGATACATGGATCCCGTTTTTCTTAAGGATACTCACAAACTCGATCATTCTCTCATATTCCGTATCCTTCACACTTTCGGTGATCTCTATCTCAATGTCGTCAGGAAGCAGGTTATATTCATGTACCACCTCCAGAATCTTCTCCTCTATTCCCGGAACATAAAGATTCTTTTTTGAAAAGTTGGAAGAAACCCTGGGGGGATACAGTCCCATATTCTGCCACTGCCTGATGGCGGAACAGGTTTCCGCAAATATCACGATATCCAGCTCCTGTATCAGGGAATTCGCATCCAGAACCGAGATGAACTGGTCGGGATAAACAAATCTCCCGTCGTGAAGCCAGCGGCAAAGTGCTTCCAGCCCCACAACAAAACCTGTACGCATGTCGATCTTGGGCTGGAAAAAGGAGTGGAATTCGTGGCGCTGCAATGCAGGCCGGAAGTTGGAAATGATGGATCTGTTCCGGCTTATGGTCTCCACCAGATCATCATTAAAATAAACCACACTTCGTCTGTACCTTCCCTTTGCCAGATCACATGCTGCGGAAGCATCGTTCAGTCTCTCCGTAAACGAAGTCTGCTGCCCCTCCTTTACCTCCGATACGCCTATCCAGGGCCTTATATTGAAATTCCGGCCAGGTGCCGCTTTAAGATTTGAGATAAGGATATTGCTCATCTTCTCCATAATTATATCAGTATTTTCCTTACGGATGAATATGACAAAATTATCCCCTCCCAGCCGGCACACGCCCTCGTCCTCATTTACAAAGCGCATGATCTTTCTGGAATACTGGATAATGGCCTCATCCCCTGCCCTGGCTCCGGCGGCATCATTCACATACTTAAAATTCTGGAGGTTTATCCTTAAGACCAGCAGCTTATGATGGGGGATCCTTTTCGATACCTCCCTGTATTTTTTTGCGAGAAATACGATATTTGGTATCCCGGTAAGGGCATCTGAATTTTCGGAATATTCCACATACTCCCGCATATTCTGTCTGCTTAAGAGTAAATGCATAAGCTCAGAAAAAAAGCGTATGCGTTCAATATCGAGGTTCTCTTCCCTTAATCCCCTTCTGAATTCCACATATCCGTGGATAAACTTCTCTCCTTCCCGGAAATATGGGTAATCAAGCTTAAGATCCGTTCTGTCCCCGTCATCAAAGACAACTACTTTTTCCTCATCTTTTTTTTCATCATTGGCTCCCTGGGAACTCATCCGGTTTTTATATTCGTATTCCTCTCCCAGATGTCTCTCAAAGTACATCCTTGAGATCTTTAAGCTCCTGCATATCTCTACTGTAACAGCCATATCCAGCTTTTCTCCGCTGGCAGAAGAGATCAGTCTCTGCAGATTGTCGGCAAACTCCTGGTCAAAGCACATTTTTTCCTCCTTTTGTTCCGCCAAGGCTTGCGGAATTAAGGATATTTGTGTCAAAGGTAAAGGTGAGATTTCTTTCGATACGAACTCTCTTTAAGGCTATATCTATCATCCGGTCAAGAAGCTCCGGATAGGATATTCCCACCTTATCCCAGAGATAAAAGGAGAGTGAACCCGGTATGGTATTGATCTCATTGAAATAAAGCTTTCCGTCGGCTTCATCTATCATAAAATCTATCCTTGCAACACCGCTGCAGCAAAGCGCCTTAAAGCTTTTTACAGCCAGGGAACGGATCTCCTCACGCATTTCCGGCGTGATATCCGCCGGTATCTTTCTTGAAACGGAGGCCATTCCCTTTGATCCGCCCTTTGTGGCATTGCTCACATATTTATCCTCATAGCTTAAGATATCCTTTGTATGCAAGGGTTCCTCGCACTCGGAGGCTATTGCCTCATTCTCATCCCCCAGCACCGCACAGTTTATCTCCCTTAAATTCACTATGGCTCTCTCACAGAGCACTCTGGAAGCGTACTTAAAGGCATCATCCAGTGCATTAAAGAGCTGCGTTCTGTCCGACGCCACGTTTATGCCCACGCTTGAGCCTAAATTTACGGGCTTGATTATCACCGGAAAGCCGAATTTCTTTTCGATCTTATCCACCAGGGCATCCGTATCCTCATAATCGGAAAGGGTATAGACTTTAGCCGGCAGCAGCGGTACATCCTCCTCCTTAAGTATGGTCTTCATGATGTACTTATCCATACCTACCGCGGAAGCAGTCACATCACAGCCCACAAAAGGCACTCCTATGGTCTTAAAATATCCCTGCAGCGCCCCGTCCTCCACATTCGTTCCATGGACCACGGGAAAAACAAGGTCAATCTCATGGGGAGGATTATTTCCGAAGAGCTTTTTCGGATAGGGCAGGAGCTTTACCGCCGATCCCTCCCGAACCATTATCACTCTCTCAGATTTTTTGATAAGTCCTGGAAGATCACGGTAGGCTTCGATCTTTCCGATATCCTCCCCGGTATACATTTCGTTTTCCTTTGTCATATACACCGGAGTGATATCATATTTATCCTTATCGAGGTTCATATATGCCTGTATCCCGGAGATGACAGACACCTCATGCTCTACGCTTTTTCCGCCAAATACCAGTGCTATGCGAAGTTTCATTTCTTCTATATTTCCTTTCAACACAAAATAATTTATACGTCAAAAAATTCACCGGCGGTCAGTAATTATCCGGCAGGTCATTTTCCAGAAGTATATATTTATGTCCCTCATCCTTTATGCCGCAGGCATAGGAAAACCCATCCTCCAGCCTTTCAAATACCCGGCATTTTTCCTTTGGAAAGCCCTTGCTCATTATACCCTCATATATGGGTTTTGTATGCTTTTCTCCCACCAGGATGATGTGATCCGCACATTCTGCGGCATAGGTTCCGAATTTATAATTATATTCCTCTTCCCTGTCTCCCAGCTCAACCATTCCCGGAGTGATAAGTATCCTCACTCCATCAAACATGGCTAACGTTTCCACTGCGGCCTTCGATCCCACCGGATTTGAATTATAGGCATCATCTATTATGGTGACATTTCCCTGATCCCTTATCTGCATCCTGTGTTCAACGCTCTCTATCCTTCTTACAGGGATCTTCAGCTCTTTAAGGAGAATGCCGTTCATATTCGCAACGGCTATGGCTCCCAGCACATTTATCACATTATGGGCCCCGATGAGCCTGGTCTTAAATCTCTCCTCTTCGTTTTCCGGGCTTATTACCGTAAATTCCGTACCCATATTGGAGACAAGGATATCCTTTGCCCGGTACCCGGTGGTATCCTCCTTTGTGCCGTAGGATATATATGAAGGATAAAGCTCCGATCTTTCCCTTATAAGCTCGTTATCGGTATTTAAGAAAATATTGCCCTTTCCTTTAACTGCGTCTGCCAGCTCAAATTTGGTCTTCTGTATATTTTCTATGGAATTAAAGGTCTCCAGGTGCTGGGGCCCGATGGCGGTTATGATCCCCTGATCCGGCGGGAACAGGTCGCAGATCTCTTTTATCTCCCCCACCCTTCTGGCTCCCATCTCGCATATGAACACCTCATTTGAAGGTCTTAAATGTTCTCTTATGGTCCTGGTTATGCCGAGAGGTGTATTGAAATTCCCCGGTGTCACCAGCACATCATATCTGGCCTTTAACAATGTCTCCAGATAATACTTTACGCTTGTTTTCCCGTAGCTTCCCGTAACCCCTATGACCTTAAGCCCCGGCATGCTCTTTAATATCCGTCTCGCGTCATTGATATAGTGACGGTTTATTGCCTCCTCCAGGGGATGGTTTATTATATTCGCCACAATGTTAAGTACAGCCTGCAGCGACACCAGGATAAGCAGGATACCGCTTAACGGCGAAATCCCGGCCTTAAGATAACTGCACAGGATAACCGCCGTGCTCAGGATAACGATAACAGTGATCATGCGCTTTACCCTTGGAGTATATACCAGCTTTTTCTTTGTATTAAGCCTTCTTTTGGCTCTGTGATCCCAGATCTCCATAAAGAGGGAAAGCATTATCAGCGCATCAACCGGGATCAGCGGCAGAAAAAGCCTTAAAAGCCCCAGTGCCGCCCCGAAGAAAAGCAGCCAGCTCCGCGTGGCGTTCTTTTTAAGCCAGCGCATATATTCGTCATTTTTATATCCGTTAAGCTGGAACATATGCATATAATGTCTCATAACGAGAAACATCGCATATATTGCCATTACTGCTATTATCGCGGTCCTTACGATCATAACCCGAAAAATGCCCTGATCACCCTGCGGAACTTTACGGGCTGCTCTAAGAACGAATAGTGCCCGGCACCTGCGAAAACCACAAGTCCCGCATTGGGGATCCTTTCTTCCATTATCTTTGCGTCTCTTATGGGGGTGGCAGTGTCATTTTCTCCCCATATCAGAAGCGTCTCCTCTTTTATCTCCGGCAGCAGCTCCGTAAGGTCTTCATTTACCGCCAGCACAAGGCACTGCCTCATAACCGGTGATGCATTCCTGTAGTCTGCCGAGCCCTGTCTCATCTTCCAGTCCTCAACTATGTCCGGAAAGAGTATATTGAACACCTTAGAGAAGAACAGCTTCTTTAAGATCTTATACTGCCTTATCTTCAGCTTCTGCTTAAATGTCCTCACCGGCAGTACCCCGGCGCTGTCAATAAGCACCACCCTTCCTGTCTCAAAGGGCTTTTCCTTCCTTGACAGAAGCTTTATTATAATCCTTCCGCCATAGGAGTGGCCTATGAGATCCGCCTTTTTTATTTCAAGCTTTTCCATAAAACGGCAGAAAAAATCGGTATATCTGTCCACATCCCAGGGTTCACCCGGTTCGTCGCTTTTCCCGAACCCGGGCAGATCGAACTGTATAAAACGGTACTGTGGTGTCAGGGCAGCCGCCACACTGTCATAAACAGAGAGTTCCGTCCCCCAGCCCTGCAGCATGACCACATTCTTTTCTCCCTCACCGCTTATCTTGTAGCGGATATTTAAACCGTCGATCTCCGAATTCATACGTGCTCCACTATATTTTGACATACACTTTTCCCATTATACCAGATATTCCAAATTTTGTAACCCCGGGGACGGAGTTCGTGGTTCAAAAAACAAACCCCGGGGACGGGGTTGGTGGCCCAAAAAATGGCCCATAAACCCCGTCCCCATAGCTTACACTAAACAAGGGTACTTCCAATCACTGGAGTACCCTTTTTCAAGCTTATTTTACCTGATAGCTTCCATCAAGGTTTCCCTTGAATCTAATCAAATTTTTATCCAAAACGGTGACCGTTAGAAGGCAAGGTTCTATCGCAATAGGCGACTTGCATAACCCATCAGCCCCGGAAGGTTAATAACTGACAATGGTTGTTGTTTTAATTATCCTCGTAATGACCTTTACAACGGATAATCCAAACATTTCCGTTGACAATATCATATATTAGCCGGTTTGCGTCATCAATATGTCTAGAATATCCTGGGCGGTGTTTCAACGGTTCCGGTTTTCCAATCCCTTTCATTGCACCATTTCGTTGAATATCCTTAATCAGAGCGTCGTGTTTTCTTATCCTGACTATCCCAGTATAGATACTCGTCCCATGCCTCATCATCCCAAATAAGCCCCATATCAATCCTCGATCAATTCATGCGGTTTGCCTTCGCCCCGTTCTAATGCAGCATATCGTTTGTCAATGCTTGCTAGATACTCAGTATTTCGCCTGGCCTTTTCTAATTCGGCGTACTCCGTTTCAGATATGAGAACAATATTTTCATTTTTGGGGCGTGATACTAACATGGTCTCTCCACCGATTATCCGGGTACAGAGCTCCTTAAATCTATATTTTACATCTTTTGCTTTTACTGCTGTTATCATACATATCCACCTTTCATGGTATATTGAATTTCATCAGAAATTCAATATTCGTACTTGGCACATGCCTTGCTTTTAAAGTATGTATCCTACGAAACACAGGATCCCGAACGCATTCTCAGCTTTTGTGTTCGGAAACCTATAAATCACGTGTAAAGGTATCTTTTTAGGTATCATTATATCACAATAATAACAAATCTTCATGGCTATTTACCAATTTTTCGACCTATCAGCATCTCTTCATAACCCGTAAAACGTTTATTTTCTTTGACACCTTAGAAGCGTCCCAATGGCTCACTTACTTCACCGTCCAGCTGCCGGCAAGGTTCTCTCCTTTGAAGGTGATCACTTTCAAGGTGCTGTCATAGTCGTACTCCGTCTTCTTCGCCTTGTAATCCTTACCGTTAATGTTTACCTTCACGGAGGAAGCTGCGCCGCTCTTCTTGAACTTCGGTGTTACCTTGTCTGTATCCTTTACATAATAAGGGTTCTGTGTGTAAGGTATGCCATTATCGCCCTTGGTGGCCTTCTTTACAGCCTTTTCCACGTCTTTTGGGGCATTCTCAAGCTTCAGTATCTGTATCCTGTGTTTCTTATTGCTGGCTTTGATCTTCTTAACCTTGTAAGCTGCATTTCCCTGTGAAACTATGAAGTTCTCTCCGAAGGACTCCGCTGTAAGCTTGCCCTTTCCGGAGAAGGGTATCTGGTGGGCATAAGTTATATGGTAATCACCCACCGTCTCCGGCCTTACGTCCATCGCCTTGTTGTCTGAAGGGGTAAGCACAGGCTCTTCTTTTTCAAGATTGACCGCAGAATCATCCTTTGGATCGGTTGGGATCCCATAAGCCTTGATGGAGAAGTTATCTATTACAAGACCTTCAAAATCACCTGTTGCATAGCCTTCTCTCACTGTTGCCCAGTCAACCCATCCGTTTCCGAGATTCATGTAGCTCTCGTCCGTATTTACTACAGCGACTGCATAATTATTCTTCTTTTGTCCATCCTCCGGAATCTGTTCATTCCAATTATTTACATAATCCTTAGAGAATCCTACTCCGGCATGGATAAGATACTTCCGGCCTTCCTCATCGGAACTCTGTTCGGTTACAACGATGGCATATCTGTCACCTTTGTTAAAGTGATACGCTCCATTCAGGTTGATTCTGTGAAAACCGGCATATTCAAAGGTCTTAACCTTTATGTCAATCAGGTTTTCATCAACCGCCATTGACATATCTCCATTTGTCCCAAGCTTATACAAAAACATCTGTTCCGCCATTGTCATACACAGCGGCTGCACTTTCTTCCCTGATCAAAGCAAACCCTTCCCCCGCCTGCGAATGCGCAGGATCGCCTCCCTCGGGAACCGTATGGTAGAGCCAATAAGCCAGATGCTTTTCCGACAGATCCAGGTCATAGCCTGCCCTTTCTTTGAATTCTTCGGCTGTCATACCCAGATCCGTAAGGATCCCGGTCTCCGCCGCGGCGCTGGCACCAAAGGCCCAGCAGGTACTGAAGGGGTTCTGGAACTTGACCGGAGTAACAACTCCTTCGTCTCTGAGATCGAATTTTGCCGGCAGGTCCCCCATTTTCTTTATCGCTGCAAGCTGTTCAGCGGTGCTTAAACTGCCCGCAGTCTGTATGCTGGAAATCAGACCGGCTTCAACGTCAGTTTCCTTTACCGCCGCCGCGCCGAACGCCGGTACCGCAGCCATCGTCATACATAATGCCGCAGCCATCACTAAAGACAATAGCTTCTTCGTAGTATTCCTCATCGTTTTTCCTCCTTATGACCCCCGGGGACGGGGTTAGTGGTTCAAAAAATGACCCCTACACCCCGTCCCCATGTCTCATCATTGCCCGGCGGCTTCCGCAAACATCTTTTCATACTTCTCCGTCACTGCCTCATCCGGGTTAGTAAAAATGTAATAGCTGTTGTCGCTAATCCTGTCCCAATGACTAAGCGTCTCACAATCGGGATCGTTGAAATAGACATACGGTACATCTCCTGCCTTAATGCCAACATCACTGTTTATGGGAACAGTAACCTTGCGGGTGATCTCATGATCCGTACCCGGATCTGCCACAAAGTTAATATTCATCATATTCTCACTCTTACGCTCATACGTGGCGCGAAGATTTCTGCTGGCTGCAGGCTCGGGCACATCGTATTCCACAGTTGTCACAAATGAAAAGGCATCCTTGCCATCCTCCACCATGATGAGCGAGCTGCTTATAAATTCATAATTATCCTCATTTATGACCGATTCCGTCCTGACATACTGACCCTTATATTCTAATCCCCATCTATCCTCTATCCACTTCCTGCTCAAAGTCTCATCAAACCGGGATGCCGTGCGGATAATCCCGTTTTCGTGACTGAACTCCGTATAATGTTCATGCTGTTCGTTGTCCAGGAATTCCTCCTCCGACATTTCAAGAATACAAAAAAACGGGTTGTATTCCGGGTCACAATTAAAGCCACATCGCGTGATCATCGCGTCCGTTTCAGCATCATAGCTCATTTCGTAAAAAACACGGTCACGGTTGTACTCCGCTTCAGACGTCCCCCATTCCTGATACACGTTGTCTGCATTCTCCCATACATATCCGTCCCGCAAATGATCCTCCGCATAAGTATAAATAAATGCTACAGATTCATGGCGGCCATATATCGCGTCTAACTGGTTCGCTTCATAAATCTTGTGTTTCTGATCCTTTAGCCCGGCTTCATCCGGAGCCTTTGTACTGCTGCCTGCGCATGCCGGCAAGCAAAGTGCGCACATCATCATAATAACCGCAGTGACTGCTGCATAATTTTTCTTTTTCATAATAGATACCTTTCTGTCATTTTTAAGTGTTTTATCGGTGATAAAATCTTAAGGAGAAGCTCCCTTTGTTTTCAATTATTATGCACCTTTCCAATAACCTCGATCCTTGTCCGGTACCTTTTAAGCGGCTTTCCCACGGTTCCGTAAAGGGTGTAGATCGTCACATGACCCTGTTTATTCAATTTAAGCATTTCGTTTTCCACGCTGATTACTCCGGGTTTTGAACTCATGAATCCGGCCGGAAGTACATCACTCTTTATGATTATCTTATTTGCACTAAGTGAAGGATATTTCAACCTTGAAAGTGTGAGCTCGGATATTATGGATGACTGGTAAACCGTAAAGGATTCCCGGTCAACCTCAGTCCAGGAGCTACCGTTTTTTACTTCCTTAATCACCTCGGCAGTTCCGGCCTTTTTACCTTTTGCGATCCCCTTTTTATCTACTTTTATCACGGACTTTTTGGTGGATCTGTACCTCACCTTTCCGGAAGCCTCCTTAAAGATCCCGGACACATCCCATTTTGCGCCGGGAACCCCGATAGTAGAGGAATCAATACATGCAGCGGGAAGCACTTTTATCCAAAGCTCATGACAGTACTGTTGTAAGGGTAGTCATAAGGATGGGACGGATCCTCGTAGTCCCGGCTGTGATAAGCGCTTCTCCCACCACCATTCCCCCTTTAATATACTCATTTGTCGCATCTATCAGCATGATACCGTTATTAACGACCATGCCGACAAGCATCAGCATTCCCATGATGGCAAAGAAGCTGAAGGTCTCGTGGAGTATGAACATGAAACCGAAGGATCCGATGAGACTAAACGGAATACACATCATGACCATCAGGGAGTATCTTACGCTGGGCCAGGGTAACGGAACTCATTACTTCAGCCTGCTGTTCGGCGTATGAAGCCCCGTTTGTGCGTTCTCTTACTCCTGCGGCAGCCTGATAATCCTGTATTTTTGAATTATAGCTGTGCTCCAAGTCATGAAGGCTCTGCTCGGCATTTTCAAGGGTCTTCTCCGCAGCTTCCAGAAGCTCCTTATACTTTTCATAAGCTTCCTCATCCCCGTCATCCTTTGCCCGCTTCTTTTTCTTCTTATAATTTTTCACATCATCCTTTGCGCCCTGAAGGGTCGTATTCGTAAATTCACCGATCTTATCACCAAGATAGGCAATATCAGACTCCATGGACTTTAGATCCATTTCCTTCTGATAATCGGAAAGCTCATGGGCCGTATTCAGGTCATACACTCCCCTTGTCACAGTCGAATCATAGTTTACCTTTGCGGTCTCAAGCCCTTTCTGAGCGCTCTCATAACCTTTTTTTGCCGATTCCACAGCGGTCTTTGTATCCTCAAGTTCAATCTCCGCTGAAGTATCATCAAAATGAGCCAGCACGGAGTTTTTGGAAACATGATCTCCGACCGACACGTTCACTTCTTCCACGGTACCTGAAACTCTGCAGATAAGTTCCACGGATTCCGTATTTTCTATCT
This sequence comes from uncultured Lachnospiraceae bacterium, assembly GCA_946407725.1. Taxonomy (GTDB): domain Bacteria; phylum Bacillota; class Clostridia; order Lachnospirales; family Lachnospiraceae; genus NK4A144. The sequence continues at coordinate 3,567 of CAMJPM010000004.1, read as the reverse complement.
GGCCGATATAGACTGACTTTTGTGTCAGCGTTCCTTTTTCAGCCTTCATGATCTATACCGGTACCGTAAGATCTGTGGCCTCTGCCTCATTTTCCTCACCGCACCCTGCAAGAGAAAAGCTTAAGATCAGAACACATACCAGGACGACCGGCCTTATACCTCCGGTCAGAATTCCTACTCTCTTAATCTTTTTTTCCATGGAATACTCCTATGTTAAACATGCTCTCAATATGGCAGTTATCTGTAGACGATTCTCTCCAGTGAACCGTCTGCAAGAAGATCCTTTACCGGTGACGGAAGCAATACCTGTGTAGCCTTTCCGGGTTCATCAAACCACGGATATACTGATCCCGCCTTTACCTGTATGGGTTTCCTTACTATGAACACACTGTAATTCTTATACTTTGAGCCGGGTGCCAGGGAATAATCCGGATAAGGATGTCCCACAAGCGATGCAAAAGTGCCGTAATCGCTTCCATAGCGGTCGATCTGAGTATAGGGCAAAAGGGTATAGTCAAAGGATTCTCCGTAAAAACCGTCATTTTCAGGCCAGATTATATCTCCGTCAGCACTGTCATAGTATTTGGGATTTCTGTATACGTCCTCATATTCGGCCCATAACTGATCCGAAGGCCTGTTCTCTCCCCATCCTGACACAAATGCCTCATCCTCGGGGGAATATGCCTCCGCTAAGCCCAGTGTCACATATGCTGTGAAATAATAGTCGTATAAACCGAGGCAGGCATCCAGTGCCGGGTCAACATCCACGCCTCCCATTTTATATGCAGCGACCCGGTCTCTCTTTGCCTGATTTACAAACACCCCGTCAGACCAGTCTTTTGCTGCAAGAGTACCTATCCGTTTTGAAGCTGGATTCGGCGAAAACCCATAAACCGCATTCGGATTAACAATAATATCCCCGGAAATATTCTTATTCTCCATTGGAGAATGCTCATAGGAAAACCCCGTCTGTCCTGCGCTTAAGTATTCCTCCGGGATCACGGGACCGGCTGCAGATACCGGAACCGTCAGGCTCATTGCAAGAACAAAAGCAATAATTAGTGACAATAGTTTCTTTTTCATTATGATTCCTCCTTAATATTTTTATTCTTCACCCAAATACCGTATACAGAGCATTGTGATGTCATCCGACTGCTCCGCACCCTGCACAAACCGCTCTATATCGGCGCTCACCATTCCGCATACCGCCCCGGCGATACCGTTATCGCCTGAAGGTGCGGGATAGTTGTCTCCGAAAGACAGAAGCGAAAGTAACCTGTCCTCTCCATACTGATTCTCATCCGCATCCATCGCCTCAGTTACTCCGTCGGTGTAAAGATAAAGAATATCACCCTTCTGAAGCTGCAGGGTATGATCCTTATATACCGTGCCATCCATTCCGGCAAGCATAAGTCCGGGCTTTAAGATCACATATTCTGCCTTTCCGCCGCGGATAAGCACGGGCGGATTATGTCCCGCGTTTGCCACATGTACCATGCCGGTCTTTAAGTCAAAAAAACCGATCCATGCCGTTATAAAAAGCTCCGCATCATTCCCCTCGCACAGTTTTTCATTGGCGTCAGTAAAAACCTCTGCCGGAGACTGGCTGTTCTCTGCCAGAGCTTTGATGATAGTCTTTCCTCTCATCATGAACATTGCTGCAGGGATACCTTTTCCGGACACATCAGCGATCAGAAAGTCCAGCGTATCCTGTTCCGGCATATAGAAATCATAGAAATCTCCGCCCACCTCCTTTGCTGTATTCATGCTTGCAAAAAGCTCAAAGTCCTTCCTCTCGGGAAATGGAGGAAATGTATTGGGAAGAGCTGATACCTGTATGGATTTTGCAATGGACAGATCAGCCTCGATCCTTGCTTCCGCTGCCGCCATTTGTGCCGCCAGATCCTTTGCTTCTATGGCCTCATTCGTTGCATTGATGTTCATGATGATAACGTAGAAAGCCCATATAAAAAGAAACATGATAATGTCAGAAAAGATAATGGTTAGGAGCGTTCCCTCTTTTCCCATATAAAACCCGGCAACAAAGGAAAACACATGATAGAACAGCGTAAATATCACAGGCGGAATAACAAACAGCTTCGCATTGACAGATCGTTCCCTGTCCGTTAATCTGGCAAGTGCCGTTATAACAAAACGATACATTAAAATTCCTGAAATGAAGACAACTGCATCCATTGCAAAATTCAGGATACTGCCCATGAACCAGGCATCTCCAAAATCAGAGACATCCTTTCTTATCAGCAGGGAAAGGATCACGCTGTTCATCAGCAGGACAAAAGTCACCAGCCTTCTGTTCATGGCATTCAGCCATTTCCCGATTATCTCCGAAGAAATGAACAGCATCACAATATAGAGACAGGTGCATATCGACATTTCGAGCACGGCAAAGCCACTGTCATACTCCAGCATATTCATGCTGACAGGCTTCCGGAGTATCAGACACAATGCTATCCTGGTCAGTAATTTCGTTACGTTATATAGAAAAAGCGGTCCGAGAAACAGGGTCATGAAAAAGAGCCCTACCCTGCTTTTGTCCCCCTTCCAGAAGCATTTTTTAATCGACAGGTAGGGCAGGATGATCAAAAAGATTAGAAACACTATGTCCAAAACCGCATCTACAAAATTCATTTATCTCTGTATCTCCCGGATCTAAAGGTTAGCATCACGATCATGTTTTACAGTCGTGATCAAAAAACTGTCTGGTGTTTAATATCCGACTGTGGACGGGTATAGATTCCTCCAACTGCGGCATCCACCATATCATCAGGCAGTTCTATATCCCACTCACTGAAAAGGTCCATTAGATCATCTTCGCTCTTGCACTCATCCGCTTTTTTCTTTTGCTCATCATTCAGTTTATCATAAACATTTTTAATTGCTTCATTCATTTTCTGTTACCACCTCATAATAGCTTCAAAAATATCACTACCGTGAAACAGAGAATACCTTCCACCCGCAGCAGTTTCCGCATCATCATCCGAAATCTCGCCCTCTGATTCATTCTCTGCCTTGAGCGCCTTTACAAAATCCTCTGCCGCCGCGCCGACATCGTTCTTTTTGAGATAATCCGTAAAAGCGTCTGCGTCCTTGATACCTTTCAGCTCATTTTGGAGAATTTCGGAACTTTTGATCTCCCTGATAAATTCTTCTGCTGTTTTCATTTTGTTTCCTCCTTTGCGTTATATCAGATAGCCTCAATATCCAGTGCATCAACCATTCCTGTAAAGGTAAATACCCCCATCACGGGTTCGGTAACATTGATGATCTTCATGCTTCCCTGCTTCTTCATGACCTTTGCTGCGGAAAGTATCACACGAAGCCCCGCGGATGCCAGGTACTCAAGCTTTCCAAAATCAAATACAAGCTCTGTCACACCGTTTAAGTTTGTCCGTACTGCCTTTTCCAGTTCCGGTGCCGAAGTTGTCCCGAGCTTTCCCTCCGCCACAACGGTTAATTTCGTGCCTTCAAGATTTGTTGTTACATTCATATTCTATCCTCCTCTATAAAAGTGTTTTTTTCGACTATTACGTCAATTCCCATTTGTTA